>JAJYMU010000147.1 GCA_021786655.1 Bacteroidota bacterium | reverse complement strand
AACCAAAGTTTCGGCGATATCAATCTCGATCGAGCAGTGGGTGACGGAATAGATGTTGTAAAACGTCCCACGGGTGGCCGCGCAATTCTTCATGCAGAAGAACTGACTTACTCTGTTGTGTTACCGCTGAATCACCAATTTTCTCCCCGCGAAATTTATTTTAAGATTTCCGCCGCTTTAATGCGGGGACTTGAAATCTATAATCCCCTTCTCGCAAAATCCGAGTTGGAAAACTATCAACCCAATTTTCCGAAACTTCTCGAAGAACCATCCGGCGTTTTGTGCTTTGCAAGCATTGCTAGAAACGAAGTGAAGTTCAACGGCAAGAAGATAATTGGTAGCGCGCAGAGAAAACTGAACAATGTTATTCTCCAACATGGATCAATTTTGTGTGGAATAAAGCACAGAGAACTTTCCGACTATCTGAATTTAGATGCAATGACAATTGACCAATTACGAATTGACTTAACTGAAAAAACAACCGAGATCGAAACTATACTTGGTGAAAAAACCGATTATGAGAAACTGAAAACATGTCTGATAATTGGATTTGAATTGGAATGGCAGATCAGGTTCGAAAAATCAGCTCACGAATTGGCTATCCAAAAATAAATTTTCCCATTTCATTCACTAGTATCTTAGTATTAAATTTCTATTTGAATTCTTAACTTATATCGTTTACGGGATCAAGAACGTATGAATAAATTTGCCGCAGTATTTCTGTTGTTCTTTTCAACATTACTTTACGCGCAAGACAAAGCAGACCTTGAATTTTTTCTTCCCGGCGCACAGGTTACAGACATTACAAGCAACGGAACAAATCTCTGGTTCGCAACAAACGGAAACGGTGTTTACGAATACATATCCAAAACAAACGAGTGGCGGCAGTATTCAACATCGCGCGGAAATTTGCAGTTGGATTACTTTTACTGCATCGCCGCAAACAACAACTACATTTGGGCCGGTTCAACCGACGGATTATTTATTCTGAACAAAAGAACCGACACCTGGACGAAAAGAAAATTTGCGCTCGGCGGTCAACTTGCAAACTGGATTAGAGTTTTAGCTTACGACAAATATGAAAAGGCGCTGTGGATCGGCAGATTCAAATACTTAACCAAACTTGAATTGAAAAATAACAGATACACGGATTACGATTTAACCGTGCGCGGAAACGAGAAAACAAATAATTTTAAAGCGATACAAGTTGACGGCGATTCGCTCGTTTGGTTCGGAACCGAAGGAGGACTTCACAAGTATGATAAATCGCGCAACCTTCATGACCGCGATGCCGATTCGTTCTACGACAACAAATTCAATTACTTCAACGGTCAAGGCGATCAAGTGTCGGTTTCGTCAATTCTGCTTGAAAGAAATTATGTTTGGCTGGGACTCGATGAATTCGTAACGCCCGATCATCCGGAATTCAACGTGGGCGGCTTATTCCGTTTCAACAGAAAAAATGAATGGTATCTCTTCGACAGCAGAAAAGGCTTAACCGGTAACGGCATATATGATTTAGAACGTACGGGGAATTATATTTGGGTGTCGTTATATCAGTTTGGTAAAAATACAAAAGAGGCGTACGGACGCGGACTAGTCATCATCAACCGGCTGACCAACAGGGTGATTCCGGTTAACGATGAAAGGATTCCGCGCACAATTTATGCAATCTACTTTGACGGAATAAATTTATGGCTCGGCACAGATTCCGGTGTGGTAAAAGTAAATTTCTTCAACAGACTTGCACAATGGAAAAGCGGAGATAAAAAATGATAAGCGTTTCTCTGAAAAAATTGAACGGCTTAAAAAATAATTTCAAAGGAAAAAGAATCGCCGTGATTGGCGACTTAATGCTGGACTGCTATTTCTGGGGTGCGGTTAGCAGAATATCTCCCGAAGCTCCCGTTCCCGTTGTAGAAGTTGACGAAGAGTTTTACCGTTTCGGCGGCGCGATGAACGTTGCGTACAATATCCAAACGTTGGGCGGTGTGCCCTTCCCCATCGGTGTAATTGGAAATGATAACGAAGGAAAACTTTTCCGCGGTCTCCTAAACAAAACTCGTATTACAGATAAAGGAATAGTTGTTGATCGAAAGAGACCGACAACCGCTAAGACCAGAGTAATTGCGAACGAACAACATGTCGTTAGGATCGACAAAGAAAAAACAAATCCCATTGCGGCTCAAGCAGAGAATAAAATTTTGGACTTGTTGAAAAAGCAAATTAAAAATATTGATGCTGTAATTCTTCAGGATTACAACAAAGGTGTGATGACCGAAAGACTGATTAAAGAAGTCGTAACGATCTGCACCAAAGCAAAAAAAATTGTTACCGTCGATCCGAAGTTTAATAACTTTTTCACTTATCAAAGCGTTACAGTATTTAAGCCGAACAGAAAAGAAGCTGAAGACGTTTTGGGAATCAGAATTAATACCGACGCCGATATTACAAACGCTGGCTTGAAACTTCTTGAGAAATTAAACTGCAAGTACGCTCTCCTAACTCTTGGCGAAAAAGGAATTGCTCTTTTTGAAAAAGGTAAACCGGAAAGAAGAATTCCTACAAAAGCGCGCAAGGTATCGGATGTTTCCGGCGCAGGCGATACAGTCATCTCAACTTTAACAATGGCACTGACAGCAGGAGCGGACATTTACGACGCCGCATATCTCGCCAACTATGCAGGCGGTTTGGTCTGTCAAGAAGTCGGAATCGTTCCAATCGAACTAAACACTTTATTTAATGCCGTAGCGGATGAATTAAGATGAACTCAACAATCAAAAGTTTGGATGAACTGGTCTCGATCAGAAAAGAATTGAAGAAGCAAAACAAAAAAGTTGTCTTCACAAACGGATGCTTCGATATTCTTCACGCGGGACATGTGGATTACATTGCCAAGGCAAAAGAAAAAGGCGATGTTCTAATTGTCGCAGTGAATTCCGATTCATCGACCAAAAGAATTAAAGGTCCAACAAGACCGATTGTTCCCCAGAATGAAAGAGCATTTATCATTTCAAGTTTGAAACCGGTTGACTACGCTTTTATTTTCGAAGAAGATACACCATATGAGGTGATCAAAAAAATCGTTCCGGATGTTTTGGTAAAAGGAGCCGACTGGGCGCCGGATAAAATTGTTGGTCGGGATATAGTTGAAGCAAGCGGAGGCAAAGTCGAGACAATCGAATTTGTAAACGATCAATCAACTACCAACATAATTAAAACCGTACTTGATAGATGTAACAAGTAATGTCAAAAACAAAAAAAACTAAAGTTAAGCGGAGTCTTTTTCGCAAAATCATCAATGTCTTTATCGGCATTTTTTTAGGTATGGTGTTTTTGTCGCTAATCGTTCTCGGATTTTCTCAAACCAAAACCTTTAGGGAAATTCTTCGGGAAAAAGTAATTGCGATTGCTAACGAGGAATTAAACGGCCGACTTAACATCGAAAAAATTGACGGGACGCTGCTTACTTCCCTCTTTCTTCAGAACACATCCATAGTTGTTGATAAGGATACGCTTTTATTTGCACGCAAGATCGAAGTAAAAACCAGTCCGTTACAGATACTCTTAAAGAAAATCTACGTAAGAAAAATTTTGTTGGAAGATGTCAAACTCACGCTACTGGAAGATTCAAGCGGCGCATGGAATTTATCAAAACTTGTAAAGCCGAAACCGGAGGATACAACCAAGTCGTCTTTCTCGTTTATTGTTCAGGCGGCGGATATTCAATTAAAAAATATTCAGTTCAGGCGTCAGACATTTAAGAACTATAATTCCAAACAAGTTTATAAGAACTTGAACTTTGACGATCTCCGCATTAACGATTTAAATTTCTCAGCGCAGGCGTATGCCGATATTCCGCAATCTGATTTTTCAATTATTGTGAAAGAATTGTCGTTCAAACCGAATCTATCACGGTTCACGCTGAAAAATATTTCCGGTGATTTCACGGTAACAAAACAATTCGCGAGCATTACTAATTTCAAGTTTATTACCGACAGCAGCAACGTCCTGATAAACGCGCGGCTGGACAGCCTGAACATATTGGGAAACGTTAAGCTCGAGGATTTCAAAAACTATCCGATGTCAATCGATTTAACCGCTAAGCCGTTCAACTTTGATGATCTTTCTTCATTTATCAACAGCACGGAAATATTGAAAGGAAATCCTTCTTTTGAACTGAAAGCAAAAGGAAAATTCGGCGGATTCAGAATAGATAAACTCGCGTTGGATTACCGGAACACTCATATCGACATGAACGGTAGAGTTCTTAATCTCAATGAACCGCGTAAACTTTTTATTCAAGCCAAAATGTCCAATACGAGTGCCGATTACAGAGATGTCAATACATTGTTGCCCACTTTAAAGCTGCCGGAGTTTGCAAAACTTAAAGTCACCGATCTTAATATTGACTACGAAGGTGAACCAACAAACTTCAAATCCAAATTGATGGGTAATATTGACAACGGCAAGGTTAACATTGATGCCGCGATGAACGTCGGCAGCAAACCGATGACTTACGATATAAAATTTGAAACGGAAAATTTGAATCTCGAACCGGTTTTGAATTTCAACACAAACTTAAATTCAAAAGGAACAATTGTCGGCAAGGGTGTCTCGCCAGCCGATCTTGCCGCAGATATAAAGTTTAACGTTTTGAATTCCGTTATTAACCAAATTCCCGTTGATAAGTTTGACCTTTCATCTAGCGCAAAGAACCGAACAATTAATTTGGAGATGGGCGGCAGCAGCAACAGCGCACATGCAGTAGTATCGGGCAGCGTTACTTTCGACCAAGATACAATTCCATCTTACAGTTTGATCGGCAGCGTGCGAAACATTGACCTTGCAAAATTTGCAAACGATAAAAACTACGACAGCAACTTAAATTTTTCTTTCAGCGCTCAAGGTAAAAATTTTGATCCGGATGAAATCAACGGAACGTTTACAATCGGTTTGGATTCGTCGCGTTTCAAAGACAAAGAAATTGGTTATTCAAGTATCGAAGGCACTTTCAAAAAAGATTCAACGCACCGCGAGATTCTGCTTTCCTCCGACTTTGTTGATTTCGGTATCAACGGAAATTTTTCGCTGAAAAAAGCTATTGAACTTCTGAGCTACGAATCAAAAACCATTACCGGGATTGTCGGGGACAAAATTAAAGAGTTGAATCCTCTTACAATTATCAATCACGAAACGAAGGTATACACTGTTGCAAGTGATCTACCGGATATTGTAAATCAAGACTTAAAATTCAATTACGATTTCAAGTTCAAAGACTTTCAGCTCATCGCAATGTTGATGGGAAATGATCAGCTCGATATTTCCGGAACCGGAAACGGCACGGTTTCAAACCTAAACGGAAACTTTTCAATTTCAACTCAGCTTAATCTCGATTACCTCGTTATGATGGAAAAGAACCAGACAATTTATCTCTCCGATTTTGAAACCGATCTTAACTTCACGCGCGATAACAAATATTTGTCGTTCGATAAAATTTTTGGAACTGCATCGATCACCGGCAAACGATTTTACTCCAAGAGCAACATCAAATCTATAAGTGCAGACGTTACATTCAACCAGAGCAAATTGTTTTTTAACGCTTCGGCAAATTACGAGGATGTTGCGAACGCGGAAATAGAAGGCATAATAAAAATGACGCCGCGCGAACAGCAGCTTCTAATTGATAAGGTGTCTCTGCAATATGCCGGGACGGATTGGACAAATAAAGACACGCTGAAAATGTTTTTCAATCCCGATCAGTTTAGAATTGCCGACTGGTCGATTCAAAGGGACGCTTCAAAAATAACGCTCGATGGAATTATCGAAAGCTCCGGCAAACAAAACTTAACGATTGACGCAACAAATATTTCCGGCGATTTGCTTGAGAGATATTTGCTGGGTTTGAGCGACGGAATGCTTTACGCCGAAGGAGAAGTGAAGACAAAAATCAGCGGTGAATTTCACAATCCGAAAATCAATCTGGATTTGTCGATAAAAAATTTGAAATACGCCAAGACAAAACTCGGCAACATAACCGGCAAGCTTGATTATGCAGACAAAAAAATCATTTCCAGTTTTATGTTTCTAGATACAACTTCCAACTTGAACAAACCGTTGATAACCATGACGGGAATGATTCCAATCGATCTGGATTTTGGAACAATCAAAAACCGTTTCATTGAAAATGAAGATTTGATGCTTCAGCTTAAGTCCGATGATTTCAATTTAAGTTCGCTGGGAAATTTGCTGCCGCAAGTTTTCGATCAATCCGGAATTCTTCGCGCAGACTTAACCGTGACTGGAAAAATCAACGCCCCTATTTACGGCGGCTATTTGAGTTTGACCCAATGCAAATTCAAATCGATCTACAACAATCTGGATTATGTTGCCGGATTGAAACTTCATGTTGACAATAAAGGAATTGCCGTGGATAGTTTGATCGTTGCCAATCCGGATAATTCAAAATATCCGGGTGCAATAACGGGTAACGGAAATATTTTGCTGGACGGATTCAAAATAAAAGATTTGAATTTCAGATTTAATGGAAACCTCGCGGTGCTGGGACTGCAATCGCAAAATGTTAGTCCTAACTTGTACGGTGATTTATTGATCGGCACCGACGGCGACTGGACTTTAACGAAACGCGGCAATAGACTTTACTTCAACGGAAATATTTTGCTGCAGCAAACAGATTTAACATACGTAACCAGCGAAGCATATACCGGTTCGTCGAATAAGAATTTCAATTTTGTGTATGTGGAAGATTCGACAAAAATTGATAAAGAATTAATCAGATTCAAAAAAATTCTTTCGCGTGAAAACGATTTGCAAACGACTAGCGCCGACAGAACAGCGCCTTCGTTGAACTTCGATTACGATATCGGTATCGTTGCAGAGAATCCCGCACGACTCACATTTATTTTGTCGCAAGTGGCAAACCAAAGATTGATAGTTGAAATGCGCGGCGACTTGAAATATTCCAATGTTGACGGAGATTCGCACGCACAGGGCGCGTTCGAACTAATGTCCGGCTCGAAGCTGGAATTTTTTAAGACATTCGACGCAACAGGCACCATCCGATTCGAGACCGATATTACAAATCCATACTTGGATATTATTGCATCTTACACAAGCGATTATCTCGATCCGCGGGACGAGAGCGCAGGCACTCAAGAAGTTGCGGTGAAAATTAAAATTAAGGGACCGTTGTCTGAACTCGGCAAGAGTTTGGCTAACAATCCGGAAAGCATCGGCGTTTACGTCGGCGCACGCAACATTCAAAACAACGTTCGCGAAACACGATACGATTACGCCGACGCATTTTCTTTTATACTGATGGGAAAATTTAAGGACGATTTGACTGCGCAGGACCGCACTCAAGTTGCCGGACAAACAAGCGCAATCGGCAATACAGCCACATCATTTTTAGGATCAGTATTAACAAGCTTCGTAAATTCCGCGGTGGGCGATCTTGTCAACAACATATCGATCAGTCAAACCGGAGACTATACAAAATTCTTTTTGTCGGGCAGAATTCAAAACCTTCGCTACACGTTCGGCGGTACAACGGAAATTTTTCAGAACATCGGCAAAGCAAATATAAAATTTGAATATCTTTTCAACCCGCGGTTTTTAATACGTTTGGAAAGAAGAGATCCGATAGTCACATCATTTGGTGTAGAAGAAAAGATCAGCGAAATTGCATTCAAATATAAATTCGAGTTCTAATGAAAAAAGAAGTAAAAGCATTTTTCAAAAATCATCCGTCATCTAAACTCAAATCAAAAGATTTAGCTAAGAAATTCAATATCAGCGAAGAGTATGCTTACGAGGAACTGAAACATGTTTTGCATTCATTGACCGAAGAAGGATTCTTGGCAAGAGAAGGCAAAAGATATCAGATCAGCCGGTCGGGCAGCGACAAATTAATCGGCACGCTGCAAATTATTGGTGAAGGCGATTATGGATTTGTGAAACTTAAAGACAATCAGTTCAAAGATATTTTTGTTGCCGGGAAAAATTTAAAGACCGCATTCGACGGCGATCTTGTTGAAGTTGTGCTCATATCAACAAAACGGGGAAAAAGTTTGGAAGGTGAAATTGTAAACGTTGTCGAACGAAAACGGAACGAAATTGTCGGCACGCTTCAAAAAAGTAATTCGTTTTATTTTGTTCAGCCGGATGACAAAAAGATCCATCGTGATATTTATGTGGCTGCAAACAAATTGGGAAATGCAAAAGCTGGAGATAAAGTTGTCATCGGAAATATTGAGTGGAAGTCGCAGCAGTTAAATCCCGAAGGACAGATAAAAGAAATTTTTGGCAAAGCTGGGAGTTATGATGCCGAGATATCGTCAATTGCGCGCGAATTTGGATTAACCTACAAATTTCCGAAAGCCGTGATGAAAGAAGCAGATGCTATTCCAGAAGTCATTCCTCCATCTGAAATAAAGAAGCGATTGGATCTCCGCAGCAAAAACATTTTTACAATCGATCCCGATGATGCAAAAGATTTTGATGATGCTGTTTCGATAGAACCTTTACCGAACGGAAATTCGGTAGTCGGTATTCACATTGCCGATGTAAGCCATTATGTGCGCAAGAATTCTTCCATATACGAAGAAGCTCTCAACCGAGGCACAAGCGTTTATCTCGTCGGTAAAGTTATTCCGATGCTGCCGGAAAAATTATCGAACAGAATCTGCTCGCTGGTTCCAGGCGAGGACAGACTGACGTTTTCAGTAATAGCTGAATTAACATCGAATGGAAAAGTTGTTAACTATGAAATTCATAAATCCGTTATTAAAAGCAAAAGACGGTTTACTTACGACGAAGTGCAAAAAATTATTGATTCCGGAAAAGGCGATTTCCATGACGAAATTTTTAAGTTGAACGAGATTTCCAAAGCACTCCGCGCAAAAAGGAATAAGAAAGGAAGCATAAACTTTTTTACTCCTGAGGTTGTCTTTAAACTGAATAAATCCGGCGAGCCAGTAGATATTCTGATCAAGGAGATTAGGGAAAGTCATAACTTGATAGAGGAGCTGATGCTTTTGGCAAACCAGATAATTGCCGAGCATACGAAACTTAAAGCGAACAAAAAAGCTGTTCCGTTTGTTTACAGGGTACATGATTTGCCGGATAAGGAAAAAATTGTTGAGTTTGCCCGGTTTGTAAAATCGTTAGGTTATCATTTCGATCCGAACTCGGCAAATAAATCAAAGCAGTTTCAAATTCTGCTGGATGAAGTTAAAGGTACCGAAGAAGAAGCGGTTGTAAACGAAGTA
>JAJYMU010000129.1 GCA_021786655.1 Bacteroidota bacterium | reverse complement strand
TTCCGATCTAGACTTTACCGATTCGTTGAGAATGTAAACGCAGTTTTCGAAAAGAAGAGGATCGGAATTTTCGAAGCCGCCTTTTTCTTTGCCGGTCATAGGGTGTCCGCCGAAATAAAATCCATTGCGTTTTTTCTTATCCCAAATTTCTTGAAAGATCGATTTCACGCCGCAGACATCGGTGATGATTTGGTCCGGGCGGTTTTTATCTGAGAGTTGTTCGAATACTTGAATCGAAGCATCGACCGGAAGACAAAGAAAAATCAAATCCGAATCGAGTGCATCGTTAACATTTCCCAATTGTTTGTCGATAGCTCCGGACGCCAAAGCTTCAGCCATAACTTCCGATTTATCGTATCCGCTGATAAAAAATTTCTGCGATGAATTTTTCAAAGCTTTGGCGAGCGAGCCGCCAATTAATCCCAAACCAATTATGGAAATGTTTTTAATTTCCAATTACAATTCCCTTCCAATTGCTTTTGCGATTAATCGAAGCTCTTCTGTCAGCTTCTGGAACGAATCGGGCAGAAGCGCCTGAGGTCCGTCAGACAAAGCATTTTCCGGATCGTCGTGAATTTCTATCATAAGTCCGTCTGCACCGGCTGCAACTGCTGCACGCGCCATCGGCGGAACTTGATCGCGTAAACCGGTTGCGTGAGATGGATCGGCGATGATTGGCAAGTGACTTTTCTTATGCACAACCGGAATTGCAGAAAGATCGAAAGTGTTGCGCGTGTAATTTTCGAAAGTTCTTATTCCGCGCTCGCACAAGAAAACATTTTTATTGCCGCCGCTCAAAACGTATTCAGCCGACATCAGCCATTCTTCAATAGTTGCGGCTTGCCCTCGTTTGATCATAACCGGTTTATCAACTTTACCAAGTTCTTTGAGAAGGGAAAAGTTCTGCATGTTTCGAGCGCCAAGTTGAAAGATGTCCGTGTATTTATCAATCAATTCAATGTGATCGATCTGCATGACTTCGGTTATAACAAGAAGATTGTTTTCATCGGCAGCGCTGCGCAAAAGTTTTAATCCCTCTTCGCCCAAACCTTGAAACGAATAGGGCGAGGTTCTCGGTTTGAATGCACCGCCGCGTAGAATTCTTGCGCCGGATTTCGCAACCGACTTTGCAAGTCGGAAAATTTGATCTTCGTTTTCAACCGAACATGGACCGGCTATCATCGCAATTTTGTTGCCGCCGATTTCAACATCTTTGATTTTTATGATTGTATTTTCAGCATGGAAACTTCTGTTGGCAAGTTTATATGGTGTTGTAATGCGGTAAACCTCCGCAACGCCTTCAAGAATTCTAACTTTACGCGTATCGAAATCCGGTTTTACACCAATCGCTCCAATGATTGTTCTTTCGACTCCAGTGGATTGGTGAATCTGGAATCCGTAATCTTCAAGATGTTTTATAATATTATTGACTTGCTCTTGTGATGCATTTTTTTCGAGAATGATTACCAAGTTTAACTCCTATTTCAAAGTGAACAAAAATTTAATCGTGAAACTTTTTTTCGCCCGCTCTAATTTCGATCGGGATAAAATCTTCTTTTGTCGGCACAGCGCATGAAAAATCCGGGCTGTAAGCGCAATATGGATTATAAGCCGTGTTAAAATCTATTTGATAAACGTGATTTGGATCGTCAACTTTTTCAAAATCTATGTACCGTCCAACGCCGTACGTTTCGTTGTTTGTCGTCTTATCGGTCAACCAGATTGAATAATAAATTTCGCCCGATGCCGTACTTCCTTGATAAACATTAATCTTGTGTTGTTGGTTCTCAAAGTTTATCAAAATGTATCCGAAGCGGACTGTTTTTCTCGGCTCGCCTTTCGTCCCATAAATTGTAATTGTGTCCTTCGGATTGTACTCGTAAAGTCTGCTCTGAAATACAAATGCCGGGTCAACATCAAAATATTTTAAATCATGAAATTCAACTTTGCTTTTTTGGTTGAACGGGGAGGAAGGATCGTTCTTCATCCAATCGTTTTTATCCGCGCGTTCCTTTTCAGCTTTTGCAATGTAAACTTTCTGTTCCGAAGTGTAGCTCTTCCCACACGCGATTATAAAAAGCAGAGTAAGAGCAAGACTAAGAGCACGAGCAAGAAATAGTAAGTATTCTTGCCCTTGATCTTGCTCTTGATCTTTATTACTTCTTTTCATCGATCTTCTTCTTCAGCTCGTTCAGTTTGTTTAGCGCTTCAAGCGGTGTCAGTTTATCTATCGCAAGATCGGAAATTTGTTTTCGCAACTCATCGTCTTTCATTTCAAACAAACTAATTTGGAAATCATCTTGCTGTTTTATCTTTGCCAGTTTCGCTTTTTTGATTTCGTACGGAGTTAATTCTTTGCTTTCAAGATTTGTCAGAATTTCTTTTGCCCGACTGGTAACAAAAAGCGGAAGTCCCGCCATCTGCGCGACCTGAATACCGTAGCTGTGGTCGGCACCTCCGGCGGAAACCTTGTGCAAAAATATCACTTTATCGCCATACTCGCGCACTTCAACTTTAAAATTTTTGATGCGTGGAAAGATTGTTGCCATCTCGTTCAGTTCGTGATAATGAGTAGCGAACAAAGTCTTAGCCGGAAGGTTCGGATACTCATGCAGATATTCTGTGATTGCCCACGCAATCGAGATTCCGTCAAACGTACTTGTGCCGCGTCCAACCTCGTCCAGCAAAATCAAACTTCTGCTTGTGGCATTGTTCAAAATATTTGCCGCCTCTTGCATCTCAACAAGAAACGTTGATTCGCCGGCAGAGATATTATCGCTCGCACCGACACGCGTAAAGATACGATCAACAAGACCGATGCTTGCAGATGTTGCCGGAACGAACGAACCGATCTGCGCCATCAAAACAATTAAACCGACCTGACGCAAATAAACCGATTTACCTGCCATGTTCGGTCCGGTCAAAATAATTATTTGCTCATCCGCCGATGAAAGCTTGCAACTGTTTGGAGTAAATTTTTCACCCGGCGGAAGAATTCTTTCAACAACCGGATGACGACCGTCAATAATCTCAATTGCGTCGGTGTCGTTTAATTCCGGACGGACATATTTATATTCTTCGGCGCACTCGGCAAATGATTGATAACAATCAAGCATTGCAATCAATCGCGCGTTTTCTTGAATAGCTTCCGCTTCAGCGGCCACTGAAGTTCGCACTTGATCGAAAAGCTGGAACTCAAGGTTCGCAATGTTTTCCTGAGCATTTAAAATTTTGTCTTCGTATTCTTTCAGCTCAGGAGTTATGAATCGTTCACCGTTGACGAGTGTCTGCTTGCGAATGTAATTCTCCGGCGCTTTTTCTTTGTGAGCGTTGCTGATCTCAATGTAGTAGCCGAACACTTTGTTATAACTGACTTTTAACGACGGAATTTTTGTCCGTTCGCGTTCTGTCTTTTGCAGTTCGGCAATCCAATCCTTCGCGTTGCCGGAAAGATTTCTCAGCTCATCAAGTTCTGCGTTATGCCCGTCGCGGATAACGCCGCCGTCGGAAATTGCGAGCGGCGGATCGTCGGTAATAGATTTTTCAATTACTTCAACTATATCGGCGAGCGAATCTAATCTCTGATTTATCGTTACAAGCGTGTCAATCGAAGTTTGATCGAGAAGTTGTTTGATCAACGGAATTTTTTTGAGTGAAGTTTTCAGATTCAGCAATTCGCGGGGATTGACTCTTCCTGTGCATATTTTGGAAGTCAACCGTTCTAAGTCGCCAATCTCTTTAAGTTCGTTCTGTAAATTTCTTCTGAGAGTCTTATTTTGAAGAAGCGCTTCAATCGATTCTTGTCGTTTGATAATCGGTTCTAATTTTCTGAGCGGCGCTGAAATCCATTTCTTCAGCATTCTACCACCCATCGACGTTTCCGTTTTGTCGAGAATAGAAATTAGCGAGCCTTCGCGTTCACCTTCTTGCATCGTGAACATGATTTCAAGATTTCGCTTCGTCGAATAATCCAGCAGCATATAATCCGATGGATTGTGCCGCGCAATTTTATTTATATGAGTTAGATTTGCCTTCTGAGTCTCGCGCAAATAATTTAACGCCGCTCCGGCAGAACAAATTGCCGCGTGAAATGTTTCTATGCCGAATCCCTTCAAAGTTTTTGTATTGAAGTGATTCATGAGAAGTTCGGAACTGTAATCGAAATTGAAAATCCAGTCGTCAATTTTAGTTATACGGCATGATGGAGTTGACTTCTGAATTATTGGCTCTAGCTCTTGTTTGAGTCTCTTCGGAATCAAAATTTCGGACGGATTTATCGAACCAAGCTGTTGAGCAATTTCCGATCTGCCGATTTCGTAAGTGGAAAATTCTCCCGTCGAAATATCGCAGAAAGAAATTCCGGCAATCTCTTCTTCAATATAAATCGAAAGAAGGTAGTTGT
This sequence comes from Bacteroidota bacterium, assembly GCA_021786655.1. Taxonomy (GTDB): domain Bacteria; phylum Bacteroidota; class Ignavibacteria; order Ignavibacteriales; family Melioribacteraceae; genus Fen-1258. The sequence goes on along the minus strand of JAJYMU010000129.1, from coordinate 4,955 downwards.
TCTTTTTGTGGTCAAGCAGTTTGTCGGAAATTGCGACACCGGGAGTGACGACTTCAATTACGTCGCGCTTAACTATTCCTTTTGCAAACTTGGGATTCTCCATTTGTTCGCAGACCGCAACACGGTAGCCGGCGCGCACAAGTTTCGGCAAATAATTATCAATGGCATGATGCGGAAAACCGGCGAGGGGAACGTCTTCGGCAGCACCGTTGGCGCGTTTGGTCAAAGTAATTCCAAGTACCTTCGAAGCAATCTTTGCGTCTTCTTCGAAAGTCTCAAAAAAATCACCCATACGGAAAAGCAAAATTGTATCCGGGTAGTTTTCCTTGATCTTGGAATACTGCGCCATTAAAGGAGTTAGTGCCATAGTGCCGTTTTAATTTTGTGCTAAAAATAGTTTAATGAGCGTTGAGAATCAAAAGAGCGCTGGCTTTGTCCAATCAGTCCCTACTTATTTAATGATAAGGTGCAATTGATTATATTATGATCAAAATTTTGCGAGAGGGGACAACTGTGAAAAAACTTTACTTTGGTGATTGTCTGGATGTTTTAAAAGAATTATACAAGGAACATCCACAAGGCTTCATCGATTTAATTTATATCGATCCACCTTTTAATTCGAAGAGAGATTACAATATTCTTTTCGAGGATATCGACTTAAAGGATGTGAAAGCGCAAAAGGAAGCGTTCGCTGATACATGGAGTAACGTTTCCTATCTCGATACACTTGAAGAAATCAAAGAACTTAACCTCGACCTTTATAAATTACTCAAGACACTCGATGAAATTAATATTTCTCAAAGCGCGGTTTCATACTTAACAACAATGGCAATTCGTATATTTTACATGCACAAAGTTCTTAAAGAAACCGGCAGCTTCTACCTTCATTGCGATCCTTACATGAGCCATTACTTAAAAATGGTTTGTGATTTTCTATTTGGTCACCAAAATTTTAGAAGAGAAATAGTATGGTCTTTGAATACTTCGTCAGGCTACAAATCGCAAGCTGCAAATTGGATCCGGAACCACGATGTAATTCTTTATTATACTAAATCAAATAACTACACTTTTAATAAACAATTTTATCCATACAAGGAAGAGTACATCGCTCGTTTTAAAAAAGTAGATAAAGATGGACGTCGTTACCGAGATGATAGGACAAGCAAAGAGAAACAATACTTAGATGAAACCAAAGGCATAGCGATAGGAGATGTTTGGAATGATATTATGTCGTTTCAACAAGCGTCAACTACTAAAGAGTATATGCACTATCCAACTCAAAAGCCTGAAGCGTTGTTGGAACGAATACTAAAGACTTCTTCCAATCCCAAAGAACTAGTTGCTGATTTCTTTTGTGGTTGCGGGACAACAATTTCGGCGGCGGAAACATTGAAAAGAAGTTGGATTGGCGCTGATATTTCGCATTTGGCAATCAAGCTTATTATCGACAGGATAACCAAATCTAAACCAGAGCACCGCGCAAAAAAATTAAAAGAAGAAATTGAGATCGCTGGATTTCCACGGGATATTGCTTCAGCTCATGAATTAGCTAGTAATGTTAGAAAGGGAAGATTTGGTTTTCAAGAATGGATTGTAGAGGTCATGTTAGGGGGCGTTTTGAATCCTAAACTGACCGCCGACGGAGGATGGGATGGTCATATTGCATTTGAAAAAATGGCTGAAAAGAAAAAAGGCATTGTGTTGATAGAAGTTAAAAGCGGTAATGTTAACGTCAAAAATATTCGCGAGTTCATACAGGTGGTTAACAAGCGCGAGGTGGATCTCGGTGTTTTTGTTTGTTTTGCAAGTTCAATTACGCAACCGATGATTAAAGAAGCCAAACAACAAGGCCACTTTGATGAAAGCAACTACGGTAAACGCATCGACAAAATACAAATTATAACCGTCGAGGACTTGCTCGACGGAAAGGAAATAAACTTACCATTTGGTTTGTACAAAAAAAATACTTTTAACCATGTCTCGGAGAAAAAAGAAGAATATGGAATTCAAGAAGAAATTTTCAAGTAAGAATCCATCATGATCATACAGGGACAAAATCGAACAAAAATAATCGTAAAGATTATAGTATCTAGTTTTGGTGCGCGGTTTCCTAAATATGAATTTCACATTGCCGGAAGCGTTAGAAAAAAATATGAAGTCGATGAAGAACTTTTTTCGATCAACGGAAACGTTGTGTTGGCTGATTTCAAAAGCGTGCGGCTGTTTGTTCTAAAGCTGAATGCAAAACGGGAAGTCAAAGACCGAGTTACTAGCGGACAAGTTAACGCTGCCGGATTGATTGATGAAATTTATCATTATCTTTTTCGATTATATGAAGCGCATGTTAATCCCGGTGTTTTTGATAAAGCTGTTAATCATCTTAACCAAACAGTCGGCGAAGAGAACACGCGCAAGGTTTTGTTTGAATTCGTCTCGCTCTTTCCGTCAACAGAAGTTTTTAAAGGTCACGTCAGCACATTTGATTATTTGAATTCGTTTACGGAAGATCGCTCGAATATACAGATCACGATTGAGGAATTAATACTGCTTCACATTGCCAACTTCAATCCGGCAAATAAAAAATTGATGGAGTTGTTTGACGAAAATTATTTCTCTGAAAAAGAACTTTATAAACGCGTTTTGGTTGAACTCGATCTGTTCTTCCAATCAGAAAAAAAGTTTGGTCCGTACAACCAAGACATATTTTCACTCTTCAAAACTCCGATATTAACTCATCCCGAAAGCATTGAAGCTCAGCTTGATTTCATCCGCGAAAAATTTGGAATCCTTCTTGACGAAAAATTCTTGAAGCGATTGCTGAGCAGTAAAGACTTGATGAAAGAAGATTTTTTGCTTGAGGGTTTTGGAGGAGGCGGAGCGCCAACAATTGCACCTCAGTACAAAGGCGGAATGAATGACGCAGATTTTTTAATGCTCGGTAAATCCGGTTACAAGTACGCGTATGACAGTGCGAAAGATTATGACGAGCCGGAACGGTTCACACAAGATACCGATTGGATGCCGAGAGTTGTCGTGCTTGCAAAGAACACATACGTCTGGCTGGATCAGCTTTCAAAAAAATACGGAAGACACATCAGAACTCTGGATCAAATTCCAGACGAAGAGCTTGATCAACTTGCGCGGTGGAATTTCAACGGACTATGGCTGATTGGAATTTGGGAACGAAGCGGCGCATCAAAAAGAATAAAACATATCATGGGAAATATCGATGCCGTTTCGTCCGCTTATTCTCTTTACGATTATCAAATAGCATGGGATCTCGGTGGCGAGGATGCTTACAACAATTTGAACGCGCGCGCTCACGCTCGCAGCATTCGTCTTGCAAGCGACATGGTTCCGAATCATACCGGAATTTTTTCGAAGTGGGTTATAGAGCATCCCGAATATTTTATTCAATCGCCATACCCGCCGTTTCCGAATTACAGTTTTACCGGTCCGAATCTTTCCGATGATCCGTCGGTGCAACTCAGAATTGAAGACGGTTACTGGAGCCGCAGCGACGCGGCAGTTGTCTTTCAGCGAATAGATAATCGAACGGGCGAGCACCGTTACATTTATCACGGCAACGACGGCACCAATATGCCGTGGAATGATACGGCTCAATTGAACATGCTTCGTAACGATGTTCGCGAAGCTGTAATACAAAAAATATTTGAAGTCGCGCGGAAGTTTTCAATCATCCGTTTTGATGCGGCGATGACATTGACGAAAAGACATTTCTCACGTCTCTGGTATCCCGAGCCGGGACGCGGCGGCGATATACCGTCTCGTTCAGATCATGCGATGACGCGCGAAGAATTTGATCGAGTTTTCCCGGAAGAGTTTTGGCGCGAAGTCGTTGATCGCATTAATTCCGAAATGCCGAACACACTTTTACTTGCCGAAGCTTTCTGGCTGATGGAAGGTTACTTTGTCCGCTCGCTCGGAATGCATCGCGTTTATAATTCCGCATTCATGCACATGATGATGAAAGAAGAAAACGCAAAGTACCGCGATCTAATTTCCAACACGCTCGAATTCGAACCGGAAATTCTGAAACGGTACGTGAACTTCATGAGCAATCCGGATGAAGAAACCGCGATAAAACAATTCGGTACCGAGGACAAATATTTTGGTGTTTGCACGCTCATGGTTACGTTGCCCGGACTTCCAATGTTCGCTCATGGACAGATTGAAGGTTACACTGAAAAATACGGAATGGAATATCAGCGCGCGTATTATCACGAAACGCCGAATCAATGGCTTGTCGATCGCCACGCACGCGAAATTTTCCCTTTGATGAAGAAGCGATACTTGTTCAGTCAAGTTAACAACTTCTGGCTGTTCGATTTTTACGACGGCTATGGAAACTTAAACGAAAATGTTTATGCCTACACCAACAGCGAGCATGGTGAAAGGGCGTTGATATGTTTCAACAACAAGTATGAACAGACTACAGGAAATATATTTCATTCATCACAAAAACTTATCGGCAACAACAATGATAAGCGCATCGAAACCAGAACAATAGCAGAAACGCTCGGCGTCAATCCATCATCAAAACACTATTACATTTTCCGAGAGCACATTTCCAATCTGGAGTATTTGAGATCAGGCAGCGATATCGCGAAGCACGGATTTTATGTTGAGCTCGGTGCTTTTAAATATCTAGCTTATCTGGATTGGCGGGAAGTGTACGATTCAGACGGAACGTGGAAAAAATTATCGAACAAACTTTCCGGCGGCGGTGTATCCAACATGGAGCGAGCGCGACAAGAAATGCTGCTGGATCCGGTCCATTCCGCATTTGAAAAAATGTTTGACGAAGAATCTCTGGATGGTTTCATAAAAACATGTATTGTTGAAGAAACTGAGAAGAGTAAAAAAGACCAAATAAAATTCATTGAAAAAAAATATTCAAAACTGCTGAAAGCAGTGGTTAAACATTTTGATTT
>JAJYMU010000053.1 GCA_021786655.1 Bacteroidota bacterium | reverse complement strand
CTTTCGGATGTCTCGTCATAAACATTTGATCTGCTTCTTTACGTTTAGTTTAATTCTCAATTTGCAATTCCTCGCCTCGCTGCATTCACATTCAGCGAGTCGAAGCGGGTCAATTCTCAATTGCCTTATGAAAAAGGTTGTAATCTTCGGTCCCGGTCCGCAATTCAAAGGCGGAATTGCAAATTATACCGCATCGCTTGCAAAGGCACTGGATAAACTCGGCGCCGAAGTTTATATCGTTTCATGGACACAGCAATACCCGTCTATCATCCCACGCGATTTCATTGATCGATCCAGCAAGAAAAATCTTTTAGATGGGACAAACATAAAAGTCCGGTATGTAACGAATTACAATAAACCGTTTTCATGGAAACGGACTGTAAATGTTATCAGAGAGATCAATCCCGACATAACAATTTTTCAATGGGCAATCGCGGTTCAAGGTTTACCTATGGGGTTCATCGCGAAGAAATTAAAGCAAGTATGCAAATGCGAAATTATTTTTGATTTGCATGTGGTTGCACAAAAAGAAGGAAGCGCAATTGATAAAGCAATGCTTCGCTACGCTCTTTCGAAGCCGCATACGTTTATTGTTCATTCGCTCAAAACGTTTGACGAACTGAAAAAAGTTTTTCCGAATCAGAATTACACTTTGTGTAAAGAAAATCAAAAACGATTGGATCGCCAACAACCAGCAACCAACGATCAACAACAGATTCTAAAGCTCTATCACCCAGTTTACGATATGTTCACGCCTGATCCCAAGTTCGACAAAGAAAAAGTTAAGAAGGAATTGGGGCTTCGCAAGCATGTTTTTCTTTTCTTCGGATTCATCCGCAAGTACAAAGGTTTGCATAATGTGATCGCTTCATTCGCCAAACTTGCAAAAGAACGCGATGATGTTTCGCTTCTTGTTGTCGGCGAATCATTCTGGAATACGCTGGACACAAAAAAAATTTCAACCAAGATAAAACAAGGCGTGTTCGCACTGATCAAGAAAATCCTTATCCGCAAAGCCGATGACGAAAGCAATTATCGCCCGCTCGAATTGATCAATCAACTCGGCATTAGCGATCAAGTAGTTGTAGTGAACAGATACGTCGGCAATGAAGAAGTTCACAAATATTTTCAAGTGGCGGACTGCAACGTTTTGTTTTATCTTGTTGCCACGCCTTCCGGCGTTGAATCCATGGCGTATAATTTTAAGCTGCCGACAATCGCAACTAAAGTCGGACATTTTCCCGAAACGATAAAACACGGCTACAACGGATATTTAGCCGAGCCGGACAACATAGATTCAATGTATTCGGTGATGAAAGAATTTTTGAACAACCCTATTCCTCGCGAACGGATTGAAGAGCAAGCTAAAAACATGAGCTGGGAAAATTACGCTAAAACAATTTTGAATCAATAACTCTGCGTGCTTGGCGGATTCTTCGCGTCTCTGCGTGATACCGGTAGCTATCGGGACTTGCAATGATCGCAAAGAAATTTTGTAAAGCGCGCAAAGAAAAACGGAGAATAAATGGGAAAGCAACAAAAAAAATCGACGACACCAAAATCAGCAGATGCCGGATTTAAATTCAGCAAGTATGTTCCGGAAAAGTATCAGACTCCGGCGCTCTTGCTCTTTCTCTTAATCTTAATCTTGATCTTCTTTTCGCCTGTAATGTTCGGCGATAAGACAACTTCTTCCGGCGATCTTATCCAGGTAAAAAGTCTGCGCGAGTATGCTACCAAAGACCGGGACGGCTTTTCTCTTTGGAACCCATACATATTTTGCGGAGTGCCTGCGGTCGCAACATCAATGTCGCTGCGCTGGTTCGATTTAACTGCCGATGTTTATTCTTATGCATCAAAAATTTATTCTGCCGTTTTCCATGATTACAACGCCATTTATACTTTCAGTTTTGTCATTCTCGCTTTCACGGCTTTTTTCTTTATGCGGAGTTTCGGCGCCGGACGGGGCATTAGCTTTCTTGTTTCGGTTGCAACAATTTTCAGCACCGGGATAGTACTTCTCTTTTATATCGGTCACATCACAAAGCTGATGAGTCTCGCCGTCTTTCCTTTTATCTTGATGATGCTTTTCAAATTTCAGAAAAAAATTACGTGGTTAGATTTTACATTGTTTCTGCTCGGCATGCATCTTCTTGTCCTCGGCGCTCACGTTCAAATTGTGTTTTATTTTATTCTTGCAACGATTATTTATTTCATTTATTTCTTCGTTCGTTCCTTCATCACAAAAGACAATGCACTGCAGAAACAGTTGCTGAAGTCTCTCGGTATCGTGGTTGTTGCCGGACTGATTGCCTTTCTGATGTCGTTCGATACTTACGCGCAGCTCTACGAATACAAACCGTATTCTACACGCGGAACGAAAAGCGTTACGGAACTGAAAGAGACCGGCGCGGAATCGCAGAACAATGCGTACGAGTACGCAACAAATTGGTCATACTCGCCCGGTGAAATTTTGACATTCATTGTTCCTTCTTACTATGGTTTCGGAAAATCAACTTACAATGGTCCGCTCACTCAAAATCAAGATTATGAAGTGAATACTTACTTCGGACAGATGACCTCGGTTGATGTTGCCATGTATATGGGAATCATAATTTTTGCGCTCGGTATTTTCACTTTAATTGTCCGCTGGAGGGATCCGATTGTGCAGTTTTTCGGAATTGTGGTGCTGCTCTTTCTCTTGCTCTCTTTCGGAAGAAACCTTCCATTCTTATATAATTTATTTTACTATCATTTTCCGGGATTTGATAATTTCCGCTCGCCTTCGATGACTCTTCACATAATTCAAATCATCTTCCCTATTCTTGCCGGACTAGGTTTAATGAAAATTATTTCTTTGCGCGATGAAAAAAATGCAAAGACAGAAAAAATCTTCAAGTACACCGCGATGGCATTTGCTGGATTGTTTGTTCTGTTCTTTCTTCTAAGCGGAAGTATCGGCAGCTGGTTTACACAGCGTGTCAGCGATTACGCCGCATCACTCGGTCAATCGCAGCGTGCTCAGCAGGAAGCTCAAACGTTCAACGCACTTGCCGAATATATGACCGATATGTTCAAGGGCGATCTGCTTGCGTCGTTTGCATTGCTCGCTCTAACGTTCAGTTTGATTTATGCGTTCATAAAATCAAAATTGAACAAAGAACTTTTCATTGCCGGAATAGCCGTGCTTGTTTTGTTTGACTTGTTTAGAGTAAGTCACCGCGGCGCGTCTTACGTCGATTCTGAAAAAGTGAACGATCTTTTCAGAGAACCGAATTACATTTCCGTGATCAAACAGCAGAACGATAAAGAACCGCACCGGCTTTTGAATTTGAAACAAGACGGTTCGCTTGGTTCATTTTCCAGCAACGCAAATTTTAACGTTTATTTTTTGCAGGAAGATTTTTACGGTTACTCTGCCGTAAAACCAAGAAGCTATCAAGATATTATGGATGTCGTAGGTCCGGTCAATCCAACACTCTGGAGAATGCTTGGCGTAAAATATGTTGTAACTGATCGCCCGTACAATCCCGACGGATTCGCAAATATTTATCAAGGTAAAGACGAATTTGTTTACCGGAACGAAAAAGCGCTGCCGCGAATTTATTTCGTTGATAGTGTCGCACAAAAATCCGGTGTTGATATTTTGAACTCTATCAAAAACAATTCTTTCGATCCGAAGAAACTCGCGTTCGTGGAAAAGCTGGATTTCAAATTCGATAAAGGCGATTCGACAAATTCGGCGCAGATCATTTCTTATAAAGATGAATCTCTCGCCGCCGATGTAAATTGCAAAAGCAGCAACTTTTTGTTTTTCGGAACGACATATCTGCCCGGCTGGAAAGCGTTCATCGATAATTCGCCGACAACTATTTACAAAGCTGATTATGGATTTCAAGGCATCGTTGTTCCGCAAGGTAAACATAAAGTTGAATTTGTATATGAACCGGGTGGATTTGTTGCGGGAAAATATTTGTCGCTGATTCTTAACTTAATAATGTTTGGCGGACTCGGGTACATTCTGTTTGTAACTTCGAAGAAAAAAACGCCGGGAAAAAAGTAAATGCTTGAACGGTTAAAAAGTACTGTTCGCGACACTTTCATTTATAGTCTCAGCAATATTGCGCCGAAAGTTGTCGGTGTAATTCTTCTTCCGTTGTTTACGGCAAAACTTGTTTTAACCGACTTCGGGAATTGGGATCTCATTGATAACATAATACAAATGCTCGCCGGAATTATAATACTCGGGCAAGCTAGTTCAATTATTTTTCTCAACAACAGTAACGAATACAAAGATCAAAAAGGGACAACACTTTTTACACTCACCACATTTGTCCTTTGTGTTTGTCTTATCCTAGTTATTATTACGGAATTTATCATAATAAAGTATTCATCCTTCTTAGAACATTCTCAAATAAAAGCCGAATATCTGAGGTTAACTTCTTACATTGTATTTTTCAAAGTCTTAAACAATTTATTTCTGGCTAAGATAAGGGCTGAAGAAGAATCTGTTTATTATTCTGTGATAAGTGTATCTGGTACTTTGTTGCTCACGCTTTTTACAATTTATTTTGTAGCTCATGAAAATAAAGGTATAAGCGGAATATTAACCGCCGCGATGATTGTAGAAATCCTTACAACATTTGTTCTTCTTGTTAAAATTATTCCACAGGTAACGGTACGTTTTAGTAAATCAATTCTATCGGTTGCATTAAGATTCGGTATTCCTCTTGTATTCAGCGCAATAGGGTTTTTGCTACTTAATCAAAGCGACCGGTTTATTATAAAATTTTTATTGGGTTCGAAGTCCGTTGCATTGTACGGTTTGGCTTACAGAATTGCCGGCGTATTAAATATGTTTCTTGTTCTTCCGTTCAGTCTTGGACTTTTACCGATTGCGTATAAATATTTCCGACAACCGGACGATAACCGTTTTTTCTCTAAGCTGATGACATATTCAACTTTTGTTTTCGTGTGGGGTTTTGTTTTTCTTTCACTCTTCAGCAAAGAAATCGTTAGACTTTTTGCGCAACAATCAGATTTTTATTCCTCCTATTTGGTTGTCCCGATTATTTTGCTCTCTTATGTCTTTAGCGGGATGCGCTTAACAGCGTCGTTGGGAATGATGCTGACCAAGAACACCAAACATATTGCGTGGATCACCATCGGCGCTTCGGCACTGAACATAATTCTAAATTTTATTTTTATACCGATCTATGGAATAATGGCTGCGGCGGTGAATACGCTTGTGTCATTCGTAATTTTTTATTTGATCACACAGAAAGTCTCAAACAAATATTTTAGAATCGATTTTGAGAACCGCAAACTATTATTGATGATCGTTGCCGGATCGATTTTTGCGTCGGCAATTTATTTGCTGCCTGCAATGAACAACATTTTACAGATCGCGGTCAAACTTATTATTACAATTCTTTTCCCGGTTGTTCTATTCCTTTTCAAATTTTACGAAAAAGCCGAATTGGATATTCTAACAAGTCCGTCAAAGATAATCGATTTTATTAAGGGTATTATAAAAGGCGCGGCGAAACCGCCGACTGATACCGACGCAATGATCCGGCCATGAAAAAAGTTTTGATCATATCATATTACTGGCCTCCGGCGGGCGGAATAGCAGTTCATCGCTGTCTTAAGTTTGCGAAATACTTGCGGGAGTTTGGCTGGGAGCCGGTGATTTGCACAGCCGATAATCCGGAATATCCGGTTCTCGACGAAGGTAATTTTAAGGATGTGCCGGAAGGCGCGACAATACTCAAAACAAAAATTTGGGAGCCGTACTATCTTTTTAAGTTGATAACGGGAAAGAAAAAAGGAGAGCGGATTCATAACGTTTTTTTGGAAGAAGAAAAACCAAGTTTCGGTCATAAACTTGGAATATGGATTCGCGGAAATATTTTTATTCCGGATGCCCGCAAGTTTTGGATCCGTCCAAGCGTGAAATTTTTAACCACGTACTTAAAAGAAAACCCGGTTGATGTTTTGTTCACAAATGGTCCGCCTCAATCAACTCACATGATTGCATACGGTGTGAAAAAGAAGTTGGGTATTCCGTGGCACGCGGATTTTCAGGATCCGTGGACGCAAGTTGATTACTTTCCGCAGCTAATGCTAAATCCAATTTCGCAAAGGATTCACGAGGCAAAGGAACAACACGTGTTCCGTTGGGCTGATAAGATTACGATCTGCAGCGACACATGGAAACGCGATTTGGAATCCATCGGTGCGAATGATGTCGGCGTGATTGTGTGGGGTTACGATGAAGATGATTTCAAAAATATTAATGTTCCGCTTTCACAAAAATTTACTTTGAGCCATTATGGAAGTCTTGGTCCGGATAGAAACGCAAAGACTCTTTGGAAAGCTCTGTCAATCATAGCCGCCGAGAACGAACAATTTAAAAATGAATTGGAAATTGAACTTGCCGGCTTTGTCGGTCACGCAATAATTGATGAGCTGGAATCGCTTGGTTTAAAAAGTAATCTTCGTTTGTTTGAACATTTGTCGCGAAAAGAGACTTTGGAAAGAATGCATCGGTCACAAGCGCTATTGTTGATTCTAAACAACATGCCAAACGTGAACGGACGATTGCCGGGCAAACTTTTTGAATATCTCGCGTCGCGTAGACCGATTCTTGTTATCGGACCGGAGGAAAGCGACGCATCAAAAATCGTTCATGGGGTTAACGCTGGATCCACGTGCGGTTTCAACGATCTAGAGACAACAATTAAAACCGTTAAAGAGTTTTACGAAAAGTTCAAGCTTGGGAAATTGGTTTCAAACCAAACGGATATATCACAATACTCAAATAGAAATTTGACGAAAATGCTTGCGGGATATTTAGATCAACTAACAAAATCGTAGGGAACGGTTTATAACCGTTCCGAAAACTTTGGAGGGGTCTGTGACTACTTCCCTGTTCTCTAAAAAAATCGGAAAGGTCACAGACCTTTCCCTACACAACTAATGGATAAAAAAATAAAAGTCCTTTGTTTCACAGACGATGCCGTCGGGCGCGATGTGGAGATGCTTTTGCCAATCCGCTACTTTGCGGAGCGATTTCTAAATTGCGAATTCTACCACGCGCTGAATATTGATATCCATCAAATCTATCGCATTAAACCGGATGTAATTCTTCAAGCAAATACAATTGGTTCGAATCTTTATTTTGAAATTTCCAAAATTGCCCACCAACAAAGCATTCCGGTTTTTGCACTGATCTCCGAAGGTAATTTCAGAACCGACGGAAGTTTTGATTACTGGGGATTCAACCGTGATAAAAAGTTTTACCAAGATTATGTTTGCTGCTGGAGCGAACGCACAGCCGAATTTTTGAAAAAGGAAGTTCCTGAAGCGGCGAACAAAATTGTAGTAACCGGCGGAGTTGGTTTCGATCGATACACGATCTACAAGTTCATGCACAAGGATGAATTCCTCAACAAATACAATAAGAAGCAATACAAGAAAGTCATCGGATATGCCGGCTGGGCATTCGGTAAACTTGATCATCCGCGCGGACGAAGCGAACTCCTTATATGGGCAAAGGGGGACAAATCAAAATTGGTCTGGATTGAAGAGCAAAGAAAAAAGGTCCGCGATGTTTTGGAACATGCGATTATAAGTAACAAAGACACTCTCTTTATTCTAAAACAGCACCCGCAGGAAAATGCGCCGGAGCGACCGGAGCCGGTTAAAAATGAAATGAACGAGCTTGCCCATTATGAAAACGTTATCTATTTGTGCAGTGAGGAATCAATCCATGATCTAATCAGTGTTTCGGATTTGTGGACATGCTTCGAATCAACGACAGCTCTTGAAAGTTGGTTAATGAATAAACAAACGATTTTTATCAACCCGGAAAAAGATTTCAACCGCGACCCACTCTACAAAGGATCGGCGCTTGTACAATCGTCCGAAGAATTCCAGAAATTAATCAATGAGTTTTTCTCCATCGGCGAAATCAAAGATTTTTTTGAGCATGAGAAGAAATCAATGCGTGAAAAATTGATTGCAGACGTAATCGGTTACGGCGACGGCATGAATCACCTCCGCGCAGCATACTATTTCCAAAAAACAATCAAGAATTCTCAATTCTCAACTCGCAATTCTCAATTCAAGTTTCATTTCTGGCATTGGCTGGTTTACATTCTATTGCGAATCGCCGGACCGCTGTATAACCGCGCCATTTATTCTCGATTGTGGAAATTCAAAAAACATCTCTGGGTTTTCGAGAATTACAATATGGAAAAGCTTCATAGACTTTATGAAAAGTATACCCGGTTTTTTGACGAATTCTACAAAAAGGATTATTTACAAAATAAATTCGTTTTTAAAAATAACTTCATGCAAAACATTAAATTATTTAATAATTCGAAATAAATTTTAGGATAATCTAAATGATTATAAAAGAAATAAAGTTTGACATAGTTTGTGATGAAATTAATCTGAATAAGAAAATTAACATTGCCGACCGAAGGCAGAGTTCTCACCCAGAATATAATAACTGGGATAATTTTCAAAAAAGTCTCGATAAGGCTGCAAGCGTATTAGGATATTGTTATTATCCAAAATCTTTCAACGATTATTTAATGTCTCTACCGGGAAAATTTTCCTACCTAAACCCGATCGAAAAAACATTTAAGATTTTGGGCGATTGCAAGGGAATTATAAAATTTGCTCACCAGCATGGAAAATCAACATTCTCACGTTACAGCGACGACTATGAAAGTTTAAGAATCCTCACAACCGCTCAACCGCTAAAACATAACGGTAAAATTATGATAGGTAAAAATGCATGGCCAAGAATTGAATTGATAGAACATATTTCGTCTCTGTGCAATGGTATACAAAATCCAACTGTTCTCGATGCTGGTTGTGGAACCGGTCTAAACATGTATTTGCTCGCTAAATCTAAACCCGAAATGCAAATTTCCGGATTTGAATACACTCACTCGCGTATGGCGTCGTGCTTTATTAATCTAATATACGAATCATTCTATGAGGAACTCTTTTTAGGTGATGTAACAAAAATTGATTTGCCCGATGAGTCTTATGATGTTGTCTTTTCGAATCATGTTCTCGAACAGTTGGGTCAGGCAAACGCCGAAGTTGCTCTAAAAGAAGTTTTTCGCGTTTGTAAAAAAGGTGCTGTGTTGTGTGAACCGTCGATTCATAATGCAACCGCTTACGAAAAGTGGCGAATGACAAAACTTGGCTACTGCCGGGATTTATTGGCTATCACAAAAAAAATTCCGAACTGCATTGTTAAAGAGTACAAAGAAGATACTATTCGATATTATCCGAACACAAGTTATACGCTCGTATTAGAAAAAAAATTGTAAAGAAATAGTTTTTA
>JAJYMU010000328.1 GCA_021786655.1 Bacteroidota bacterium | reverse complement strand
GACGTTCTCCTGCTCTCGGATTATTTCTTGCAGAAAAATTCCCCGGTCCGTTCCGTAAAGAAACTTTCACCCGAGGCTAAGAAAGAGCTTCTCAGATATAACTTTCCCGGTAACGTGCGGGAATTGGAACATGTAATTGAAAGGTCGATTATTTTTTCCGAAGGCAACACAATACAGCCCAAAGATTTAAACTTACCTAAATCGGATTTCGATTTTTCAAGCTACTCAAATGACGACGGAACAATTCTAACGATCGATGAAGTTGAAAAACTGCACATCAAGCAAACTCTCGAACGCAATGACTGGAACAGGGAAAACACGGCTAGGGCACTTGGCATAAGCCAGAAGACTCTCTATTCGAAAATTTTAAAATATAATCTAAAATAGAATGTCGGAAGATTTTTCAAAATCCAGCAAACATTTTGCTCACGATCTGAACAATATACTTACCCGAATTTTAAACACGGTAGAGCTAATAAAAAGAAAGACCGGCACTTCAGCCGAAGTTACCAGTTTACTTGACAGCATTGAATCAAGCGCGTACATTGCTTCCGAACTTGTTGAAGATGCTCTTGGAACCGCCGATAGGAATAATTCCCTTCCGAGAAGAATAAACTTAAATTCAATTGTAAACGATGTAGTCAGAACTTTCCTTCATCAGTGGAAGGAACAAATTTCATTTCAGTTAGATCTTTTTCCGCAGCTTAATGCTGTTTACGGAAAATACACGGACTACTACCGCATTTTTTTGAATTTAATCACCAACTCTGTGGAAGCCATCGACGGAACCGGCGAGATAGCAATATCAACAAAGAACATCGGCGATTCTATTCAAATCATCATCAACGATACCGGCAAAGGAATTCCACGAGAAATTATTCCACACATTTTCGAAGATAATTTTTCCACGAAGACAAATAATGATTCCCGCGGAGTCGGTTTGGCTATCGTAAAAAAAATTATTGATAACTACCATGGCACTTTATCTATAAGCAGTGAAATTGGCAAGGGTACCTCGATCAACATTGTTTTACCGGCTTTGATCCGCCGCGATATTTCTGTTAAGCCGGGGAAAAAAACAATTCTGATTGCCGAAGATGAGGACATTCTGCTGGAACTCTTGTCGGAACTGCTTCAATCATGCAACTACGATGTGCTCACGGCGCGCAACGGGACTGAGGCGCTGGATAAAATAAAATCGAAATCAATCGACTTATTGTTAATCGATCAGAAGATGCCCGGTATGAACGGCACCGACTGCATAAATGAAATTAGAAAAAGCAACGCGCTTCTTCCAATCATTTTAGTAACCGGCTCGCAATTTGTAAACGGTTCGTCGAATACGATAAGCGGCATCAACAAAATTGTAAAGAAGCCATACAACTTCGAGGAATTACTCACCGCAATAAACGATCTTCTCGGCTTTTAAATATTCTCTTTGGAACTCAAATCGATTATGTTTTGGTTGTTGACGTAAGGCGTGATAACCGGTCGGCGTATCGAACCAAGTTTTTCTAGGACAGTTAATATGTCCCGTGCCGCATGTTCAATAAACTCGATTCTTTTCAAGATTGTGTCGTGAGAGAAATCGCTTTTCGAAAGCTCTCTACGTATGGCGGCAGTTGACAAATTTATTTGTGTTAACGGTTGTTTTATTTCGTGATTAGCGGTGACGACTGTTGCTGCATAAGTTTTTACTTTTTCAACTTCCACGAGAAGCTGGTTCATTTCGTTGAATCTAAGCGCAGAATTAATTCTAGCAATCAGTTCGTTTCTGTTGAACGGTTTCTTCACATAATCGAACGCACCGGATTGAAGCCCTTTCTTTAGACTCTCCGCCTCCGACAAAGCAGTCACCAAAATTATTGGGATCAACTTTGTGTCTTCTCTCGTAGTAAGCGTTTTGCAAACGTCAAATCCGGAAATATCCGGCATCATTACATCGAGCAGAATGAGATCAGGTTTTTCCTCAACAGCTTTTTGGATTCCCATTGTACCGTCGTAAGCTTTGATGACCTCGAAGCCTTCCCTTTCCAAACGGTTCTGAAGCAGAAACACATTATCCGGATAATCATCTATAACTAAAATCTTTTTCATGAATACTCTGCGGTTACATTTTTAATGTGTTTTTTGAATTTCGCTGTGAGTAACTGAAAATCGATTGGCTTAGTGATCAAGTCGTTGAAACCGTTCTTCTCGATAACGTTTTTGTTATCCAGCATTGCATACGCAGTTAACGCAATAACGGGAATATTTTCGAAGCGTTTATCTGCTCTAATTCTTCTAATGGTTTCAAAGCCGTCCATTTGCGGCATCATTATATCAAGAAGAATCAGATCGGGATTAACATGATTAAGCATCAGCAGGCATTCCATTCCGTTGTGAGCAAAAATTGTGTCGCACTGAAGTTGCTTTACATACTCGCCGATGGTGAACAGCGCATCGCTGTCGTCGTCAACAATTAAAACGGTGGGTTTTGTATTTCGAAAACTTTTTCCTTCACCCGTCGGTTTCATTTGAACAAGCTGCAAATCCGACGTCTCTTCGATCAAATGCATCCTTTTGTTGGTGATGCTGTCATCGATCCTCAGCCGCTCACGAAGATTTTTCAGCACATCCAGCGGATGCGATTTTACTTTCAATGTCAGCTGCCTCAATTGCTGAGTAAGATCATCATTCAATTCTTTATTGAATTCCTCCGGAATTTTCAGAATTATTGGAATATGCCTGCTGCTTTTGTTCTGCGCCAACTCGTAACTTATCTGCAACGAGTTCTTACCAAACGAAAGAAAATCGAGAACTATTAATTGCGGATTTTCTCTCTCGATCAAGTTTATCATGTTATTGATTTCCGAAACGTAGAAGAGTTCAAGGTTTGTGTTTGTCAAACCGGCAAGAGTTTCGTACTCATCTTTATTCCAGTCAATCACAGCAACTTTTTTGATTTGCGTTCCGAAGTATTTCTCGGCCTGCTCAATTTTGGATTTTAATTTCTCCACAGTCAGAGGATTAACCAGAAAATCAAAAATCTCCGATTCCCAACCGACTTTTTCTTCCTCGATTATCATTGTGAGTAAAACAGGAATATCCTGTGTTGTCAAATCACCTTTTAGTTTGGCGATCAATTCCCAAACGTTTTCATCTTTCAAGAAAGGATTGAGCACAATAACGCTCGGTTTTTTCTCTTTTGCAATCTCCAGACTCTCCAATGCCTTTGACGAAGTCAGGACATTATACTCATACGACTGAAGATAATCGCTGATGAATTTTTGAGATTCGGGATTATCGGTAATTATCAAAACGCTTTTCTTCTCCGAATCTTTCGCAGATCTCTCCGATACGGTAAGAAATTTATGACCAACATTACTCAACACTTCCAGAACGGCATTCGGCAGCACAACCGAAAATTTTGAACCCTTCCCTATCTCGCTCTCAACTGTAATACGACCGTTTAACAGTTCAACATATTTTTTTGCAATTGCCAGGCCTAGTCCCGTACCGCCGTGCTTTCTCGACATACCGCTATCCACTTGGCGGAACTCTGTAAAAATAATTTTTTTGTCTTCGTCTGAGATACCAATGCCCGTATCAATAATATCAAACTCAAGATCATGATCGTCGGAAATCTTTGCCGAAAGTGTAACAGAACCTTCGTTGGTGAACTTGACGGCATTTACCAAAAGATTAACCAAAATTTGATCAAGTTTTGTTCTGTCGCTTTCAATAAGCATGTCGGTGTTTTCAGGGAGCTCCATTACAAACTTGATTTTCTTTTCCATGGTCAACTGATAAATGTTGGGTGAGACTTCATCGAGAAGATCGCTCAATAGAAAGCTTTCTTTTCTAACCTCAATCTTTCCCGAATCGAACTTTGAGAATTCCAAAATGTTGCTGATCAGCTCCAACAATTTCTTTCCGTTCCGGTGAATAATGTTCAG
This sequence comes from Bacteroidota bacterium, assembly GCA_021786655.1. Lineage (GTDB taxonomy): Bacteria > Bacteroidota > Ignavibacteria > Ignavibacteriales > Melioribacteraceae > Fen-1258. The sequence goes on along the minus strand of JAJYMU010000328.1, from coordinate 5,476 downwards.
TCTTTCCTTAATTGATTTTGTGAGAACGGAATCGTTCACCATCAAGTCGGTCAATCCGAGGATCGATATTAGCGGAGTTCTCAACTCGTGAGACATGCTTGCAAGAAATTCCGATTTAACTTTTGTCAACTCTACTGCCTTTGCTCGTTGGCTCTCAAGCTCATCGGCTTTTTCCTGTAGCTGTTTGTGCAGTCTTTTCAACTCTTCGTTTTGAACCGTGATCTGAGTATTTTGTTTTTGGTACTCTTCATTCAATATTTTCAACTCGCCCACAAGGTTTTCCAATTGCTCCAACGATTTTGCGTTAGCCAGCCCGATTGCCAACTGTTCTTGGATGTTGTTCAGATATTTCAGAACATCCGATTGCGGTTCGGATTCCGATGCAAGTTCGAGAACTGCAATTGTTTCCTTGTTGTAAACAATGGGGTAGATAGTCAAATACTTAAGTTTGATAACAGCCAATCCGGTCTGTACTTCAGGAAAATTTTCACGAAAATGAAATTCAACTTTCTCTTTCTTGTCAACTGCGTTGTTGTACACATCCTCGTTATGATTCAGCGCTGCAAGGTTCTTGCTGATTCCGTAAGACGAGACTAGTCGCAAAATCTTGTTCTCGGTCAGATAAAGCACGCCAAAAGTTAAACCGGTTGTTTTAATTATTTTGGAAAGAGCCGCGTAAGAAATTTCTTTTATAGTCGGGTTTTGATTTATCAAAGTTATGAACTCGGAATACTCTTTCTCGGCATTTTTATTTCTGACAATCTCGTCGAGCATTTTGTTAAAGATTCTGCTGAGGTTTCCAATTTCATCATGAGTGATTACCTCTACTCGATGGTCCATATCACCTTTGCTGGTGACTTCGGCGGCGTTGCTGAGAAGAAAGATTTGCTTTCGCAGTTTTGCAGTTGAGACCAGAACTATAATAATTGTAACGGCGCTGCCAGCTAAAATTATCAATATCATCACGATGCGGAGTGTGTCCCGGAAATTTACTCCTTCCTTAAACGCATCGAACACAACAAAATTAACTTTTGTTTCGGGTGAGAAATAAAGTTTAGGAGTATATAAGGTCGCGATGAAATCTCCATTCTCAGATTCCAACGAATAAAGAGAATAGCTGTTTTTGTATCGTAAGTCGTGAACCGCATTTACAATATTCAGTAAATTGGCTTGAGTCCTTTCCGAATGCGAAAACTCAACTGGCACGTTATTAACAATGAGTGCAACCTCGGAACGAATTTTGTCGGAAATTCTATCGAGCATCTTTGACGAAATTACATTTCCGTAGTAAACCGTTCTTCCTCCCGGGAATTGTGCATAACGCAAAATCACGTTCGGGTTGTTTATAAAGAACTGATGAAATGAAAACGAACGGGAATTTATGTACGATTTGCCGTTGGTTTTAAATTCGCTTGCGTTTATCAGCGAATCGTTAACCAACGTAAACAAAAAGTCGATTGATGTCGAATCGATGTTAAGCGATTCAAAATTGTTCAGTCGCTGACCCAAACCGCCGAAATCGGAATCTGTTTTCAAAACTTCGTTCTGAAGCGCAATGACCAAATCGCTTGTTGCATTCAAGATTGATTTAGATTGCTGCTGCAGCAGCGCTTGTCCGGCTAACGAATAAAAAATAACCGTTGACGATACCGATACAACGACTACAACCAGAAATGTGATCAATATGAATTTAACATTCAGCTTCATTTAACGAAGGACCTCCCGATTCATTCAGCGAGATGGAAGGAAAAGTATTTCACGCTGCGTTGCAAACGCATTTCAAAAAGGTAAGTTTTTTTAACACATCTATTTCTTTTCTATATCCCCTTCCGATTTTTTCAATTGTTCTTTATACTTTTCCATCAATTCCATATTTCTAGCTCTTTCATCGCGCAGAACCGAGTCACTTTTTTCCATTTTAATTCTTTCTTTCAGGGTCGGAAGAATATCCGCTTTAATCAACATAATAATTTCTTTTCTAACATTTTCCGTTCGATCGTATCCGAAAATATATCGCAACCCGAATACCCACCACGGTAAATCTTTTAGGAACGGGATCCCACGTCGCGTATTAAGTTCTTGATTCTCGAACAAGCCGCCCACAGCGGTTTCTTCGCCATTTAATAACAAAACATCTGTGTTGATTGTATTCTTGCTGACATTAGTGCTGAGAGCGTCTCTTGATACTACACTGCTGCGTTCAATTCTTAATTTCAAAAGTATGTAATTGATTCCGTCTTCTTTGTAAACATACGGCGTGACTTCAATAATGGTCCCGGTTGGATAGAATTTATCAATCAGGTTGCCCGCAAAGTCTCTTTCCTTTATCGAGAAATCGTTTCCAACTTGCGTCTTTCCCGGAATACCGTTTCTTGCAATGATTGTCGGACGTGCAATTATTTCACCAAGGCCATTAGTTTCAAAGGCTCTTAAAAGACCGGTTGCAGTTCCGTCCCACGGACCCAAACTGTAATTTGATTGAGTATTGATTTCATATGTAGGAGGTTTTTGCTGAGCCTGTGTCTGAGTACCAGTTTGCTGTTGCGGCTCCTGGAGCGTAACAATTTTTGAACCCAATTGAACTCCGGACTGCGAAAGAAGGAATTCCCAGTTAATACCTCTTTCACGCATGTCGTCAACGTTGGCTTCAAACAAAACTGCGGAAATTTTCACTTCTCTTTCTGTTATCGGCGCATAAACATCTTTTTCAAGTTTGGTTTGTGCAGTTTCATCCTTCTTTCTAACTACTATCGATGGCCCGGTCTCATCTACAGTCAAATTGTTATACTGAACAATTATGAACAATGCTTTCTTATACTGCATATTGACAATTTCGATTCCAATCGGAGAATTCGAATCTACAGTGGAAACAATTTTTTTGCCGGCAACTTTTTCGCTAACCTTGCTTAGAATTTCAATTGCCTGATTAAAAGGAATTTTTTCCGAAAGCGAAACTATTTCTTCCGGACTGACATAACCTTTAAGCTTATCCTTCAAGTCGATTTGCGCAAATATCAACTGAACTGACGACAGCAAAAACAAAAATGTAATTATCTTTTTCATTGTATTTAACCTACTTTTTTTCTTTTCCTAGCTTCAAAGAAATGTTTTCAATAATACCGCCTTTGTTAAGCACGAAATTTACAACGCTGTTTTGATAATCGATATTGGTTAGGAATCCAAGATAAACTTGATCGCCCTCCCACAATAGATAAGTATTGCCGCTGGCATCCGATAGAAAAGCTCCGTCTGGAATTAAAGCAAGCAATTGAGCCGTCTGAACATCCAGCAAGTGATCGACGTTAGCCGGAATTTCATTACGTATTAACGGGTAGAAAAAATCATAAGCGGGATTCGGAATGAGCGGGTTTTCTCTGATGTCTTTAACAAAAAACCGATCGCTTAACGAATAGTAAACCTTCACCTTGAACTTGTAATTCACCAGGAAGTGAGGCGTTCCGTCTTTATCAACCTTAACGTTGTTAGATAATCCCATCTCACTAATTTTTTTGAGCTGCTTGCTTTCTTCGATTGCGTAAATCAGTCTATCGAGATCACCAAACTCTGCGGTTCCGCTTACTGTATAGTTGTAAATGTTAAAGTTTGCGCTCGTCTCGTTTTCGTCAAACTCAACATTAACAAACGAGTTGTTGGAAAAACTGTAAGATACCTGGTTTACAAAATCAAAAAAACCGGCTTGAGAGAATTTGTAAGGAATGTTGTACTTCCGATTCGCAAGGACCGAATCGAGTTCGGCTACCCGCTTTTGGAACGAAACAAGTTGTCGCGTTAACGCTTCGGTATCAAGCTGGAATAGTTTCAAATCCTTAATTCTTTTTTCTTTATCCTTAATTTTAGATTTCTGAATCACAAAGCTGTAGAACCCTGCGCTCAACAAGATACCGATGAAAATCACCAGAATGATTAAAGTATTTTTTACCTTAGTACTCATTTCGTTTTAAGCGAATCATCCTTTAGTTTGAAACTCAGTGAATAAGAAAAAGCGCTTTTCTCTCGCAGCGGTTCGTAATTAATTTTTTTCAAAAGTGAAGTTTTATATAAATCCGCAAATTCGGTAAGCACGCTCCTCGATAGTGAATAACCGTCAAGCTTTACTTCTGTTTTGTCAACCGTTTCAAGTTTTGAAATCCAGAAATTTCTTCTTCGTTCCGCGAAATCCGAAATTTTCGAAATTGCACGATTCCAAACGCCAGATCCCACTGCCGCAGAATCGAGTATCTTTTGAGTTGCATCAAAACTGTTAATCCTTTGTTCGAGAGGAGTAATCTCCTGCACGAGTTCCTGGTTTTGTGTCTGCCTTTGCATCAGACGATCAATTTCATAGTTCAGTTCATTTATATGCTTAACATTGCTCAGAATACTAAAAGTGAAATAAAAAGTTGCTGCAAATAGTATGGGCAGCAAGGCGTAACCATGCCATCCGAAATCAAATACTTTTTGATGCTCTTGAACATACCTTGGCAGAAAATTCACACCAACATAGAGCTTATCCAACTCATCAAAGTATTCCGTTGCAGCTGCAATAGGAACAGCAAATAAGGCAAGGTCCCTCACTTCATCTTCTTTCAGCCAGGTAGTATCTAAACCAGGGAACTTAAGCTCGGACACATTCGCTTCGGGGAATGTACCATAGAAGGATAGGATTAAATTCTCCGATCTGTCTTCGCCGCAAATAATAATGTTGTCAAGTTTCGGGATTCCGCCGTTTTCCATTTCGAGAAGAATCTTAGAAAAATATACATCGTAGGTATGAAGATTTTTTGTCCCGATATCGAGAGTGGAGCCGATATGTCTTAATCGCTGTCCTTCCAAAAAAATCAGCTTAGAATATTCTTTCCCAATATGAACAATCAGAGTGAAATCTTCAGGAAAGAACTTTGTGCTTTTTGAAACGTAGTAAGCTAACGGAAGTTCGGCGGTCTTTATCGTTGGAATTTTTAAGTACCGCTTGTTATTATAATTTGCAAGTTGGTTTACAAGTCCAACGCCAGGTATGTCGCCTTCCAGAAATACTCCGAGCGTAGTTTTTTCATTCAGCTCGGTAATGTCCATAGAATCTTCATCAACCGTAATCCCTTTTGTTGATTGCAGATCTTTTATTATTGTCTGAATTAGCTTTTTTTTGTTTTGATCGCGGGGTCCCTCGTACGAATGATAATTCACAATCGGTTCGGTAACAATGGGGATGTAATTCATACCGTTGATTTTCAGGTCATGCAATGACGCGTGAAATTGACCGACATCGGAAGTATCTTGACTAATCTCAGGTTCAGCTGCTGTTTCAAGATTGTCAAAGGAAATTTCATCTCCTTTTAGGTCGACCGCATTGAGCTCGCTGTACAATTCCGGTTTTGAAGAAGCGCCTTGTGATCTGGAAACAGTAAACGCAGCCACACGCTGGATTTGAATACCGTCCTTTGTTCTTGCAACAACGGCTAACTTTGCGTCGGTACCC
>JAJYMU010000032.1 GCA_021786655.1 Bacteroidota bacterium | reverse complement strand
GGGCAGAATACGCGGGCTTATCGGGTTTTAGAGAAGATACTTTTTCTTATGCTGATAAGAATTTTTTAGCAAAGTGGACAAAAACAATTCTTGATGAATACCCTAACTTCAATATTGTTGGCGAGGAAATGACTAATGATCCTGAATTGTCTTCATACTGGCAAAAGGACAAAATCAATCTGGATGGATATAAGTGTTACTTACCGTCGTTGATGGATTTTGCTTTGAATGATAATGTTGTAAAATCTTTAACCACAACCGATAATTGGTTTTCAACCTGGAGAGCTACCTACCAAAGTATAGGGCATGACTATCTTTTTCCGCACCCGGAAAATTTACTAATATTTCCCGATAACCATGATTTGGATAGATTTTATTCCAGAGTAAAGAAAGATTTTGGTTACTGGAAATTAGGTATCGCACTTTATGTGACTATGAGAGGAATACCGGAATTCACGTATGGAACGGAGCTGCTGGTTACTAATGATAAAGCCGGAGATGACGGACAAAGACGAAGCGATTTTTATGGAGGTTGGATTGGCGATAAAAAAGATGCCGTAACAGGTAAATGTCTTACTGAGAAAGAAAAAGAAGCCCAAGAATATTTTTCCAAACTACTCAATTGGAGAAAAAATAAAGAGGTTATACATACGGGTAAATTAAAACATTATGCCCCACGCATGGATGATGTTTATGTTTACTTCAGGTACAACAACAAAAATAAGGTGATGGTAATCTTAAATAAGAACAAAGAAAATGTTACTCTCGATATGAATAGATATAAAGAAATGATACCAAATGTTTTTAAAGCTCACGATGTTATTTCCAACCGGGAGATTTTGGTAAATAACAATTTAGAAGTCAAAGCGAAAACTGCAATGATTCTGGAAATAGAATAGTAGATATGAAAAGAAAAGTCCTGCTTAAGATAGCTACGTCAGTCAGTTAGCTGGGGTTTGGCTCGGCTCAAAAAGTGGAATGTAATTTAAGACTGCAAGCTGGGAGCCCGTTTCGACCTGCCTCGCCAAAGACACCAGCCTCGACTAGATTCGAGTCAAGGCGGGCGAACGAAGCGAGGCTAGCGTATTAAAAACAATGCGTTAGGTGCTTATAATTGTCGTTATATAAACAAATTGAAAGAACACACTATGACAAAGAATAAAATGAATCCTAAGGTTGATGCATTTCTAGACAAAGCGACAAAGTGGCAGAAAGAATTTGAGAAATTGAGAACAATCGTTCTTGATAGTGGGTTGACCGAAGAATTGAAATGGGGTCAACCTTGTTATACGTTTCCCTCCTCAGCGGGCAGGCAGGAAAGTAACATAGTTTTAATACATGGGTTTAAAGAATACTGTGCGCTTCTGTTTTTCAAAGGCGTCTTGTTAAAGGATCCCAATGGTATTCTCATCCAACAAACGAAGAATGTGCAAGCGGCGCGTCAGATTCGGTTCACCAATGTTCGGGAAATAGTTAAGATGAAACGCATCTTGAAAACCTATGTTCATGAAGCCATTGAAGTGGAAAAAGCCGGTTTGAAAGTGAAAATGAAAAAGACTTCAGAATTTATAATTCCCGATGAATTTCAAAACAAATTAGATAAAAAGCCTGCCTTGAAAACAGCTTTTGAGGCATTGACGCTGGGACGGCAAAGAGCATACATTTTTTATTTTTCTCAACCCAAACAATCCAAAACCCGTGAGTCAAGGGTTGAAAAATGTATGCAGCAAATTCTCAATGGAAAGGGATTAGATGATTAGTTCACTTGTTTGGAATTAATAATTCTGCACAATCTAAATAAGCGGATTACATGATTGTCGGTCGATCAGTCTGATCGGCTTACATATTTATCCTGTTATCACCCTGCGGGATTCAAAATCATCCAAGAGAAACTCGGAAACAATTAAGCTGCCGTTACGTCTGAATTGCATCGGTAATTAAATTATTTATAGGAGAAACTATGAATACAAATTTATTCTGTGTATTTCTTGCAGTAATAATTTCATTTTCAACTGTTACCAGGGCACAAGACGAAATAAATAAATCAATGTTAAATAAAAACTTTGATCTTGCAGTCAAGCATTCAGCGGAACCTCAATACTGGAAGATGGAATCCAGAATGATTATTTATGCCTTAAACGGTGAACGTACCGGCGAAAACATTTTCCGGCTATACTTGAAATGTACTCCAGCACAAAAGGGAGATACAAAAGGCGATAAATATACCTGTCTAAAATTCACAGTTCAGTTGGGAAATGATCCGGAGATTGAAATTCCATCTTTGAAAAACTGGTCCTACTTTTTCGGCGGTTCTAAACCAGAAGGAGAAGGGAAAAACGTTGTACTTGGAATAGATCATTCCAAGTTTGAAAATCTTACCGATGCAAATGGAAAACCAATCCCAATCGATAAGGCTTATCACGTTTACAATGAGTTTATCGATTTCCACACAATGTGCAATGTGTTTGGTGATAAGACAACTGAGGGAAAAGGAATTCAAGATTTAACGGAAATTGGCCAGAAGATAGTTCATGTTGCAGCCTACAGTGAGCCGGCGGTTGATTTAGGTAGTAATATTGAAAAAGGCTCTACCTTCAAAAACGGAAAGATAACGCTCGAGTTCAAGGGATTAAGTGTTGTTAACAATCACCCATGTGCTTTAGTGGAATATGATTCGGGTGAGAGTTCTTTCAAAATGTTGATGAAGACTATGCCGAATATGGAAATTAAAACCGTGGGCAGTTCACATTACAAAGGCGATATTTACAAAGATTTGGTTTCCGGCTGGGTTCAAAAGGCGTCATTAATTGAAATAGTTGTCAGCGAAACAGCTTTGCCGATGCCTCCAAACAAAGTTAATTATGTTATAGAACGCGAAATTACTATAAACAATGTCGATGAAAAAGGGATCAATAATTAGAACCGTTAACTTGATACTTTTTGAATTGAATCCACATAATCAAATGTTGTCATGATTTTCTAATTTCCCATGCGGTCAATCGCACGCAATTGATGAATAAAATTTTCATAGGAAATCTTTTTATGGAACCAAAGCTAATTACAGATCCAAAACTATCTGACATTCTGAATGAACTTAAACAACTTGAGCCGATATTTCATCACCCGGAACTTGGAACCACGCGGCAAGATTTCGAAAAGATGATGGACGATTCGTTTTGGGAAGTCGGCGCATCGGGTAACCGTTACAGCCGTGATTACGTTCTGGATGTTTTGGAAAAACGTTCCGAGAATAAATCCGATGAAGTTTGGAAGACAAAAGATTTCCATTGCCTCGAAATAGTCCGCGACAATTACTTGCTCACTTATACACTAGATCAAGGAGAACGCATAACACGGAGATCAACAATTTGGCGGCGAACCGATTCAGGCTGGAAGATTGTTTTTCACCAAGGGACTGTTGTAGAAAACCGGTAATACAGAAGCCTTTTATTATTTATTCTGAGTACAATTTCAAATTTATACTTGACTTTTGCCTGTGTAAAACCGTAAAATCCATAAGACATTTTAATTATAATGGAGGGAAGAATGTTTGATTCGACACTACCGCAAAGAGACCTGACCGGCACAATTTCAAGAATGATCAAAAACGCTGTTCCCAAGGATGAAATTTTCAGCTCCATAAGAAACCGTTACCCGGAATATCATCCAGATTTTATAGCAAAAAATGTTTCTGCTGTTGTAAGCGAAGAAACTAAACAGAAGAATAAGATCCCGGTTTATTTGTTAGTTGTTTCAATAATAATAGCTGTTGGTTTCAGTTTACTTACTTTGATTAGTGCACCACCGCAAAAATCTGCAGCACTGGTTTGGGTTGTTACCGTGTTCTTCTATATTATTTGCATCTTTTTTATTGCCGGATTTCTCCGATACAAATTGGCCTACTTTACAACTGCAGTTTCTCTCTACTCACTTTTTCTGTTTTTAGAAATACACGGCTGGATCATTTACCCGTTCAGCAGTATACTGGTTTTGAGAACGCTCGATGTGGTTCTCACGCTCCTATTTCTGGTTCTGCTTAGGAAAAGCATCTTCCCCAACATAAATTTTTGGGGGAATGTTAAGAAAGGCGTGAACAAAAATTACATTTTTTAGCATCGCAGATTTAACCATATTGCATCCGGCTAATTCATTGGAAAAGTTCAGATGAATCCAGAATTAATGGCGGCAGTATTCGGAACTGCAATTATTCTGGCGGCAATAATTATAAACGCAATGCAAAGAAGGTCTGCCGCAAAAGCGAATAGTTTCACGTCACTCCCTCATCTGGAAATTAATAGGGAAGAAACTGACGGGCGCGCGGTTAAAATAATATTGCACAACTCGGGAGTTGGCGACGCGTGTGTTGAACAAGTTGAAATATTTGTTGACGGACTAATTATTCCAGCTGATATAAAAAGTACAGTTGAAAATGCATTATCACGTCTTGGTTTGAGCGGCTACGATATTATCTGTTATGTCCCGTCAAATGGAGAGCTGATACACGCGGGTCAATCGAGCGTACTGATCGAAGCAAATCCGGTTAACTCCGAAGAACAGAAAAAGATTTTCTCGCTTCTAAACCGGCTTAAGTTCAGGGTAAAATACAAGTCGGTTTACGATGAAGAATTTGTTGTGAGTGAAGTTTCATAATCGAATCAAAAACATCATTGAAAGGACAACATGAATAAGATTAATAAACTTCCCATTTTGCTCGTCATCGCAATTGTGCTTGGTTTAATAATCGGATGGATCGATTCAAGACCTAATTGGGATGATACCGGAACGACCGTTGCAGCACTCATTATTGTCTCTGCATCTTTAGGATTTTTTCAGTCGAAACGAGCTTGGCTGCTTGCTATTGCCGTTGGTATTTGGGTGCCGTTTTTCAATTTTGTTTCCCATCAGTATTTCAATTCATTGCATGCAATAATATTTGCTTTTGCTGGCGCGTATCTCGGCGTGTTAATCAAAAAAATATTTTCTGTGCGCATATCGTAAGATTTTGTTAGATGCTCTGATATTTCTCTATTGCTGCTTATTGCTAGATTAGCCAAAAAAGTTTATGTTCTAACCGAAATTGATTAACCGCAATCAATCGAAAGGGAAAAGAGATGTTCTTCAATAAAACTTGGGAAGACTGGATAGCTCAATACGCAACGAGTCACCAGAATCCCATAAATCGATTCTGCCACACAATCGGCATTCCTCTTATCGCGTCGTCGATACCGATTTTTGTCATCAGCATTTTTGTAGAAGGACTCTGGATTGTTCCTGCTGCAATGTTTGTTGTCGGCTGGATATTTCAGTTTGTCGGCCATGCATTCGAAGGCAAGCCGCCGGAATTTTTTAAGGACTGGAGATTCTTATTTGTCGGTTTGAGATGGTGGTTTGCAAAAATTCAAGGACGGGCATAAGTCGCACTGTAAATTAAACCGTCTTGCTTTTACGAAACGGATAAAATAGAAACCCAATTCCAGAAATGAATATGTAAGTCAGTTGATCCCAAATGAAACTTAAACCAACAGAAAGATTTACTTCCCGTGTTGAGGCGTACGTAAAGTATCGCCCTTCGTACCCCCAAACATTAATTGATTACTTGAAAAGTGAAGCTGGGCTTAAATCGCGAGACATAATTGCCGATATCGGTTCGGGTACCGGTCTGCTTACCAAACTGTTTTTAGATAACGGCAATAAAGTTTACGCTGTAGAGCCGAACAAATCTATGCGCGATGCCGCGGAAAACTTTTTGAAAGATTATCAAAACTTTATCAGCATCGATGGAACTGCCGAGACGACAAATCTTGAATCCGGTTCCGTTAATTTCGTGATTGCCGGACAAGCGTTTCATTGGTTCGAGCCGGTTGCTACGAAACAAGAATTTAAAAGAATTGCGCGCAACAGCGGTAAGGTTGCGTTGATCTGGAACGACCGCGATACCGAACACGATCCGTTTCAGATAGAGTATGAAGTCGTTCTTATGAGGTTGCCGGAATACGCTGAAGTGACTCACAAAAATATTGACGAAGCCAAGATCGCTTCTTTTGTCTCACCGTCACAGTTCAAGACGGCAGCGTTTGCCCATTTTCAAATTCTTGATTTTGAGAGTTTGATTGGAAGACTTCTTTCGTCTTCGTATTGCCCGGACGAAAAGAGCGAACAGTTTTTCGAGACAAAAAATGAATTGCAAAGAATATTCAACAAGCATCAAACGAACGGATTAATACATTTCAATTATAAGACGATTCTTTATTTGGCGGAACTCTGAAGTCCAATTCTGTGAATTGCTACCGTCAAAAGTAATTAGATAGGAGAGAGTGAAATGTTTATAGGTCACTTTGGTGTGGGTTTGGGGGCGAAAAAAATTGATAAGAAACCATCGCTTGGCACGATGTTGTTCGCAGCGCAGTTTCTCGATCTTCTCTGGCCGATTATGATTCTGCTTGGTATCGAAACAGTTAAGATTGAACCGGGAAATACCGCGATGACGCCTCTAAATTTTATTTCGTACCCGATCACTCACAGTCTTCTCGGCGCATTCGTCTGGTCGATGCTATTCGGATTGGTTTATTTCTTGATCAAGAAAAATTACGAGAGTTCGATTCTGCTTGCATCGCTGGTGATGAGTCATTGGATTCTTGATCTGATAACTCATAGACCCGATTTGCAATTGATTCCTTGGAGTGGATGTCTAATCATATTAAGTGAAATGGAATGCTGAAAATTAAGAAAGCCGAAACGATAGAAGAGATTGAGATTATCCGCGAACTATTTATGGAATATGCGCGGTCGTTGGATTTCGATCTTTGTTTCCAAAATTTCAACGAAGAATTGGCAAGTTTGCCCGGCGAGTATTCGCCTCCGGACGGAATATTATTTCTTGCCTACTGGAATGATGAACCGGTAGGTTGCATCGCCCTTAGGAAGCTGGAAAAAAATATTTGCGAAATGAAACGGCTGTACGTTAAAAACTCTCAGCGCGGCAAAAATATCGGTGGAGCGTTAACACAAGAACTCATAACCGAGGCAATAAAAATTGGTTATGAAAAAATGCGTCTCGATACTGTACCAAGCATGCAAACGGCTCAGAAGTTGTACAGGTCGCTCGGCTTCTACAACATAGAACCGTACCGCGCCAATCCGGTGGAAGGAGCAATTTGCATGGAACTGAATTTGAAAATGAAATGACCGCTTAATCAATCCCAAAGATTTTTTATCTTTCGTTAAAAGCTTTCTGAGGTTGTCTAAAAAGTAATTATCAATTTCAAAATCTGCGTAGATCGGTTAAAATCTGCGCTATCAATGTTCCATTGTTCAAAAAATATTACTTTTTAGATATCCTCTAACCTTTAACCAAGAAATGGAAACTGATGTTAACTGTTCTTGAATCGCTTCAACTCTCAACCGAGTATCTTGAGAAGAAGGGAATTGAATCAGCCCGTTTGAACGCGGAATTACTTCTTGCTGAAATTCTGAACTGCAAACGTCTTGATCTCTATCTTAAATTTGATCAGCCGCTTAAAGAAAACGAAGTTGACAAATATCGCGAGCTCATTTCCCGGCGTGGGAAATTTGAACCGCTACAATACATAACCGGCAAAGCCGAGTTTTTTGGATTGACGTTCAAGGTGAACAGCAGCGTTCTCATACCAAGACCGGAAACCGAATTAATGGTTGAAGCAATCATTGAGCGTTTCAAGACCGCAGATGTTCTCAGAATCCTTGATATCGGCACAGGATCGGGAAATATTTCTGTCACATTGGCAAAATTTTTGGAAAAGTGTTTCGTTACAACTATTGATACTTCCGATGAGATCATTTCGTTAGCCAAAGAAAATGCTGCTCAAATCGGCGCTAACGCAAACGTAAATTTTATCAAAGCAGAAATGAATAGTTACTCTACCGATGGAGTACCGTTCGATTTAATCGTTTCGAATCCTCCGTATGTCAGTATGGCGGATTATTCCGAGACTCAACGAGAAATTCGCGAGTTCGAACCGGCAACTGCTGTAACTGATTTCGGAGACGGACTCACATTTTATAAATTGATATCATCCCGACTTAATAATATCTTGAAGACGGGAGGTTCGATTTATCTTGAGGTCGGCATGGGACAAGCCGCAAATGTGTCTGCCATCTTACAAGAATGCGGCGTACGAAACATTAATTTCATCAAAGACTATCAGCAGATTGATAGAATTGTTTACGGAGAGTTAAAGTGAGAGCGCTGGTGCAGAGAGTTTCGGAAGCGTCAGTTACAATCGATGAACCGAAACATTACGCCGAAATAAAAAAAGGAATGGTTATTCTTCTCGGGATCAAAGATGGTGATACCGAAGAGGATTTAATTTTTGTTGCCGATAAGTGCTCTAACTTGCGTGTGTTTTCCCGAAGGGATCCCTCTGGAGCGGGAGAAGATGAAAACCAAAAAATGAATCTTTCTATCAAAGATATTAATGGTGAAGCGCTCGTAATTTCACAATTCACACTTTATGGAGATGCGCGGAGAGGCAATCGCCCGAGTTTTACAGATGCTGCCCGCCCGGAAGTTGCCGAAGCTATGTACAAAAAATTTGTTGCTAGGATGAAAGAGAATCTTGGTGATGAAAAAGTCAAAGACGGTGTATTCGGCGCGATGATGATGGTTAAGATTTTCAATGACGGTCCGGTAACGATTTTGGTTGAATCAAAATAGAGAAAGGAACGCTTTTGCATTCAACAATCATGATCTTCATAGACGGTGTGGGAATCGGCAAAAAAGATTATGAAAATAATCCCTTCTTCAAATTCGGGTTCAAAACTTTCACAGAAATATTCGGAAGTATTCCACATCTAGAGAATCAAAAATTAAAAGGTGAAAACGCATTCCTTTTTCCTGTTGATGCAAGAATGGGCATCCCTGAAATCCCGCTGAGCGGAACGGGGCAGACATCAATTTTCTGCGGCGTGAACGCGCCAAAAATAATCGGAAAACATTTCGGTCCGTATCCTTACTCAACGCTTGTACCGATCATCCGGGAGAAAAACATTTTCCGGGAATTTATGAAATTGAAAAAAAAGGTAACGTTCATAAACGCTTACCCTCAAGTTTTTTTTGATTACGTAAATTCCGGACGCAGAAGGTTAAGTGTTACGACTCTAAGCTGTGTTCTGAACGGCATGCGTTTGAATAAAATTTCAGATTTGCGGCGTGGACGTGCCATAAGCGCCGAGATTGATAACCGGCGTTTGGTTGAGCGGTTAAACTATAAACTGCCGATCATTAAACCGGAAACGGCGGCAAATAGACTTTTGCGAATCGGTTCGCAGAATCATTTCACGTTGTTCGAAATATTTCACACCGATCATCTTGGGCACGGAAGAAATATTGAATGGCTTGAGTACACTACGCACGTTCTTGACAGATTTCTCTATCATACAATTACAAATCTTTCCAAAGACATGACGCTGATTGTTTGTTCCGATCACGGAAATTTTGAAGACCTCTCAATCAAGATGCACACTCTAAATCCGGCGTTAGGAATTGCAGCGGGGAAAAATGCCGCGTTTTTAGCACAGAGAATTAAAGCGTTATATCAAATCAAACCATCAATTATGA
>JAJYMU010000228.1 GCA_021786655.1 Bacteroidota bacterium | reverse complement strand
CATCATTCTTCTTTCACGGATTCCGGTTCGCGAAACAATCCATTCGTCGTTTGTATCAACGATACTTTCGAAATATTTGTTATCTAAAATTTTCTCCGGAGCGTACATTCCAACGCCGGTGATGGCTGCATTTATTTTTGATTTACTTTGTGACTGCATAGGATTTTAGTGCTTCCTCAAATTTCGTGATTAGATTTTTGTCGTACATTTCTTTTGCGCGTAGTATCATATTCTTAATTGCCAGCGGCGAACTTGAACCGTGACCGATTATGCTGATTCCGTTAATACCAAGCAGCGGAACACCGCCGTGTGTTTCGTAATCCATGTCTGAAAGTGTGGCTTTCAAAACCGACTTAACAACAAGTGCTTTCAGCTTGTTCAAGATTCCTTCGTTAGCATAATTTCTAACTCTGGTTTTAAGCAGAGTTAAAACACTTTCGCCAAACTTTAAAATTATGTTTCCGAGAAATCCGTCGCAGACAACAACGTCAACAGTTCCTTTAAGAATATCTCTGCCTTCAACGTTGCCGTGAAAATTCAGTTTCGATTCTTTGAAAAGTTTTTGTGTTGCGAACGTGAGTTCGTTCCCTTTGGATTCTTCCTCACCAACGTTTAGAATTCCAACTGAAGGATTTTCAACACCATACATTTCTTTCGCAAATATCGATCCCATCACGGCGTACTCAAACAGATGCTGAGGTTTGCTGTCAACACTGGCGCCGGCATCGAACACGTGACACATTTTCTTTTCTGTTGTTGGGAACGAAGCTCCAATGGTTGGTCTGCCCACGCCGGGTATTCTTCCCATAATCAAAGTTGAAGCTGCCATCATTGCGCCGGTATTACCCGCACTGACAAACGCGTGCGCTTTCTTTTCCTTGACCAGCTTAGCGCCAACGACAAGCGAAGAATCCGGTTTGGATTTTATCGCTACAGTCGGTGTGTCGGACATTCCAATAATTTGTGTTGTATGATGAATAGTTCGTTCATCAATCTTTACATTTTCTTTACGCGCAGTTTCTAAAATTCGTTCTTTATCTCCGACAAGAATTAAATCAAAACTGTTGTCATCTTGCATTGCAGCAACGGCTGCAAGAATCTCGTGCTTAGGGGCGTAGTCTCCCCCCATAGCATCGAGTGCAATTGTACATTTTTCCAATTTTAATTCTGTCATCTAAGAGATATTCTTATGATTCTGGGACGAACATTGATCTGCCGGCATAATATCCGCAGTTTGGACAAGCTCTATGGCTGAGTTTAATTTCGCCACAGTTTGAACAGCGGCTTAAGGAAGGAACAGTCGCTTTGTAATGTGTTCTTCGCTTATCCCGTCTGCTCTTAGACATTCTACGTTTCGGATTTGGCATTTTGGTTTCCTATTTAATTAGTTATTGAGTTTATCTTTCAATTTTTTAAGTGGTTCCCAAACGTCTTGCACTTTTTCATTCTTACAAGAACATTTTTTCAGATTCAAGTTTGTTCCGCATTTTGGACACAATCCTTTGCAATCTTCGCGGCATAACGTCTTCATTGGTATCGAAAGTTCGGCGTATTCAAATATTTCACCGGTAATGTCGATCTTATCTTGAACCGGAGACAAAAACTTAAAATTAAAATCGTCAACTTTTTGCGATTCTTTGCTGAAAAGGTAGCTTATCTGGAAATGATTTGTTAGATCAGAGTTAAATTCTTGAGTACATCTGTCACAAATCAATTTTGTATGAAGTAATAAATCACAGTCCAGCACAATCTGGTGTGGTGATTTATCCATCTTACATCTGATCTCAACATTTCCAAAGAACGGTTCTTCCAATTTCAAATTCTTGACAGTCTCTGTCTGCGTAAACTGATGGATACCGTCCGAAAAATTAGTATATTTTATAATCATATGAAGAACAATGAAAAAATTGGGTCAAAATATACACCCACCATCATTTATAATCAAGAATTCCGTCATTTTGAGTAAAAGTAGAAGAGTTTGAATATGCCGGTTTATGCTTCCATGCTCGCTGCAATTCTACCGATGATTTTTTACTTAATTATAATTTGGCGAATGGATAAGTACGACCGCGAACCGTTCACTGCCGTAATGATACATTTCTTCTGGGGATCTTTTGGCGCCGTCATTCTTGCTTTGATCGGTACGAGCATCTTGAACGCCGCTTCTTCCCCGCTGACAAACTCAAATCAAAATTCTTTTCTTCAGATTGTTTTGTTTGCCCCGCTCAGTGAAGAATTTGCTAAAGGAGTCTTTCTTATTTACACAGTGAATAAAAAAGATTTCGACAACATTACCGATGGCTTGGTTTACGGTTGCGCAATAGGTCTCGGATTCGGCATGACCGAGAACTTTATTTATTTCATCACTTACGGAAATTCTCTTACCTCATGGTTCTACATCGTGATTATCCGTTCTCTCTTTTCAGCGGTTATGCACGCGATTGCAACCGGCACATTCGGGGCGTTTTTAGGTTTGGCAAAATTCTCTTCGTCTTGGGTAAAAATTGTTTTGCCTTTAGCGGGACTCATTACAGCTATGTTCATTCACTTCATGTGGAATTATTCAGTTAGTTTTGAGAGTACTTATCTTTTAGGAATGATATTTATTTTTTTGTGCATCCAATTTTTCTTTTTTGTGTTTAAATTGTCAATTGAAAATGAGAAAAAAATTATTCAAAGAGAATTGTCGGAAGAAATCGAACTCGGATTTATACCTGACGCTCATTTGAATATTTTATCCGGATTAAAACGATTTAAGAGCGGATGGATTGACGAAAGTATTAGAAAGCAATACACGAAAGCAGCCGTCAGACTGGCATTCAGCAAAAACCAGTTGAAGAAAGCGAAGGATTACAGAAAGACTTATTACGAATCGGAAATAGAGAAGAATCGCGTGTTAATTCGCGGAATACTATCAATTAATTTGAAGACTGAGTAAATGAAAGCAGTCGGCATTTTCGGCGGGTCATTCGATCCAATACATTTAGGGCATCTTATCACAACAAGATTGGTTTATGAAAAACGAAATCTTGACAAAGTAATTTTTGTTCCAAATAATATTTCTCCGCTCAAAACTGATCTCACACCGACTTCATCGCTCCACAGAATGAATATGCTGAAACTCGCAGTCGAGTCGTTTCCCTATTTTGAAGTTTCCGATTATGAAATTAATAAAAGCGGCGTTTCATACACTTACGACACACTTCTGGAATTGAAAAAATCTTATCCGAAGTTAGAGCTAATCATCGGTTATGATAATTTGTTGGTGTTCGATAAATGGCACTTGCCGGAAAAAATTTTAGAACTGGTTACTCTCGTTGTGATGAAAAGAAGCACCGACATTGAAGCCGAAACCAAGAGCAAATTTTTCGACACAGCGACTATCATCAATACCCCGACAATTGAAATCTCTGCGACTGAAATACGCAAACGCGTTAAAGAAGGGCTCTCGATAGAATACCTTGTTCCCAAAAGTGTAAAAGAATATATTTCTCAAAACGGTTTATATAAATAGTTGAAGAATGATTCCAGATAAAATAATTGAAAGAATTTTCAGTAAGGACAAGCGAGCGGTTTCGCGAGCGATTAGTTTGATAGAAACCGGCAATTCTTATTCGACAGAATTGCTGAAAGAGTTGCATAAAAGAATTGGCCGCGCTTACAGAATCGGAATTACCGGACCGCCCGGCGCCGGTAAATCGACATTGACAAATCAACTCACAAAATTTTACAGAAAGCAAAACAAAACTGTCGGCATTATTGCCGTAGATCCTACCAGTCCGTTTACAGGCGGCGCTCTGCTTGGTGATCGCGTTCGAATGAGTGACATAGGCAGCGACGAAGGTGTTTTTATCCGAAGCATGGCAACGCGTGGAAGTCTCGGCGGACTCAGCAAAAAAACAATCGACGCAGCCGATATAATTGACGCAGCCGGTTACGATTACATAATTTTCGAAACAGTCGGCGTAGGACAATCCGAACTTGATGTTGCAAAAGCTGCAGACACAACAATCGTTGTTCTCGTTCCGGAAAGTGGAGATTCTATTCAAGCGATGAAAGCCGGACTGATGGAGATTGCAGATTTCTTCGTTCTCAACAAAAGCGATAGACCGGGATCCGACAGCGCTCTTTCCGCTCTCAAAACAATTTTGATGTTCCGAGAGCATACAGAAAAAAGCTGGCTGCCCAATATTTTGAAAGCCGTCGCATCAGAAAATACCGGTACGCGCGAGATCGCTGAAGAAATTGCAAAACATAAAAATTATTTGGAAGCGAACGGATTTCTGAAAACCAAGCGTGAAGAACATTACAAGGTTCGAATAAAAGAAATTGTTGAGCATCTAATGAAAAACGAACTATGGCGAGAACATCGTGCAGAAAGTTTGGATGCATCGCTGGCAAAAGTCGTTGAAGGAGAAACTTCTCCTTATGAGATTGCGGAAACACTTTTTAATGATTTCAAATCAACAATCAAATAAAAAAGGCTTGTCATGATAGAGACTAAAAACGAAACTAATTTTCTTTTAGATTTTGACGAGAACCAGATAGCCATTAAGAACACGATTAGAGAATTTGCCGAGAAGCAAATCAAGCCGCGCGTGATGGAATTTGACGAAGCGCAAAAATTTCCAATGGATATTATGCAGCAGCTTGGCGAATTGGGATTTCTTGGAATTCTTGTGCCCGAAGAATTCGGCGGCTCGCAACTTGGATACGTCGAGTATGCTCTCATTGTAGAGGAACTTGCGAGGATCGATCCTTCCATTTCTCTTTCCGTTGCAGCTCACAATGGATTGTGCGTCAATCACATCAACATGTTTGCAAACGATGAGCTTAAGAAAAAATATTTACCCGATCTTGCCGGCGGAAGAAAAATCGGCGCGTGGGCTTTAACCGAACCCGGATCTGGAAGTGATGCTGCCGGAATGCAAACGATCGCAGTTAAAGAAGACAATTATTATATTCTTAACGGGACAAAAAACTTTATCACACACGGCGGTGTCGGCAAAACAGCTGTGGTTATGGCTATCACGGATAAATCAAAAGGCAAAAAAGGAATATCCGCTTTCATTGTAGAAAAAGGAACGAAAGGATTTCTTGTAGGCAAAAAAGAAAATAAATTGGGAATGCGGGCGAGCGAAACAACTCAACTTGCATTCGACAACTGCAAAGTTCCCGCAGAAAATTTAATCGGCAATGAAGGAGAAGGTTTCACCCAAGCAATGAAAATTCTAGAAGGCGGAAGAATATCTATTGCGTCGTTAAGCGTAGGACTAGCTCAAGGATGTCTAGAATCTGCTCTCGCCTACTCTAAAGAACGAAAGCAATTCGGCAAAGCTCTTTCTGAATTTCAAGCAACACAATTTAAGTTGGCGGATATCGCTACAGATATTGAGGCAGCGCGGATAATGACATTCAAAGCTGCGCGACTTAAAGACGAAGGGAAAAATATTTTAGACATCGCATCAAAAGCGAAATTGTTTGCAAGCGAAATAGCAACGAAAGCTGCCAACGAAGCCGTTCAAATTCTCGGCGGTTACGGATTCACTAAAGATTATCCGGTTGAAAAATTTTACCGCGACGTAAAATTGCTTACTATCGGAGAAGGAACTTCCGAAGTTCAGCGAATTGTTATCGCACGTACTCTATTACAAGACTAAACAAAAAATTACATGGCAACTATCGGAACACCGGTTAAATCGAACGAACAATTTCTTCGAAGAGAAGATTTTCACAAAAATCTAATTAGAAAGATCAGCGCGGTTCGTGATGCGATCAAACTCGGCGGTGGGAAAAGTTCTATCGAAAAACAACATGAGAAAGGAAAACTCACCGCACGTGAACGAATCGAAAAATTGATTGATTCCGGTTCATCATTTTTTGAAATAAATACTTTTGCCGCGCATGATATGTATAAAGAGTACGGCGGAGCGCCGAGCAGCGGAACAATTTACGGCGTCGGGAAAATCGGCGGAAAAAATTTTATAATTGTTGCTAACGATGCTACTGTAAAAGCCGGGGCTTGGTTTCCCATCACAGCTAAAAAAAATCTTCGCGCACAAGAAATTGCAATCGAAAACCGGTTGCCTATAATTTATTTGGTTGACAGCGCGGGCGTCTTCCTCCCTCTTCAAGAAGATATTTTTCCTGACAAAGAACATTTCGGAAGAATTTTCCGCAACAATGCTGTAATGTCTGCGATGGGAATCCCGCAAATATCCGCTATCATGGGTCCGTGCGTTGCAGGCGGCGCGTACTTGCCGATCATGAGCGACGAAGCTTTAATAGTTGAAGGCGAAGGATCAGTTTTTTTAGCCGGTGCGCATCTTGTTAAAGCCGCGATCGGAGAAGAAATTGATAATGAAACACTCGGAGGCGCGCGTGTTCAATCCAACATTTCAGGTGTTACCGATTATGTTATGAAGAACGATGAAGAAGCGATTCTTCAAATCAGAAACTTGGTGACAAAATTTGGAGATACTGAAACCGCCGGATTCAATAGGATTCAATCGCTTCCGCCGAAGTTCGATCCGAAAGAAATTTACGGATTGATTCCGGAGGACACTTTTAAACCGTACGATACTTATGAACTTCTTTCTCGAATTGTTGATGATTCGGAAATAGATGAATACAAAGCCGGCTACGGAAAAACTTTGATTACAGCTTATGCGCGAATTGACGGATGGGCAGTTGGAATTGTAGCAAATCAGCGCAGCATTGTAAAAACAGAAAAAGGTGAAATGCAGATCGGCGGAGTAATTTATTCCGATAGCGCCGACAAAGCTACGCGTTTCATAATGAACTGCAATCAGAAAAAAATTCCGTTGGTCTTTCTACAGGATGTTACAGGGTTCATGGTTGGCAGCAAAGCAGAACATGGCGGAATAATCAAAGACGGCGCAAAAATGGTTAACGCGGTTGCTAATTCTGTTGTCCCAAAAATTACAATCATCGTCGGCAACAGTTTCGGCGCCGGTAATTATGCGATGTGCGGCAAAGCTTACGACCCAAGATTTATTTACGCATACCCAAGCGCAAAGATTTCCGTTATGGGCGGAGCTCAGGCAAGCTCAGTTTTGCTGGACATACGATTGAAGCAAATGGAAAAAACCGGAAAGGAATTCACAAAAGAACAAAAAGAAAAATTGCTGAATGAGATTCTTCAATCGTACGAAGAAAAAAGCACTCCACTTTATGCCGCGGCTCGGCTTTGGGTTGACGAAATCATCGATCCGGCACTAACGCGCGAATACATCTCACATTCAATAGAATACGCAAATAATAATCCGATTATTCCCCGTTTCAGCACCGGCGTTATCCAAACCTAACAAAATGCCGCACTGCAAAAAGTTTTTTGTCTTACTCTTGCTCATAATTTTGCTCAGCCCTTTTCCTAATTTCTTACCAGCCCAGCAGAAATACGACAAATCGTTCTACGGCGGTTTGTTCTACATATCACATTACATGACTTCCGATGAATACAAACAGTTTGCGGCAACACATAGAGATGTTGAAACGGTAGATCACATTTATGAAACAGCATTAAAATTTTTCGACGGCGATCAATCAGAGACTTTTTTTTGTCTCGCATTTACTTTTCTTCCTTACAATAAAATACTGATGCGCTTGCCGGTTATTCGAACTGTTATTACAATCCCGCTACCTTCTCCTCCAAATTCTGTCTTCAAAGAAAAATTAAAAAACACACCGAAGAAAATTTTCCCGGATTCACCGGCGGATGATTTCGGCGATAAAGATAAGCTCGCCCACTTTTTCGCAAACGCGTTTCTTCATTATGACGTAACCATTTTCAATTTGTCTGAATTTCTGGGTATCTTTGTGGAGTATTTCGAACAAGGATTTTTTATTCAAGGCGGGTACGACATAAGGGATTTAATCGCAAATCATATCGGAGAATTTTACGCCGATATGCTAAAGAAAAATCCGAATGCCAAACCGTCCGATGCTTTTTTAGTTTACCAATTATTATATATGCCGGCACCGTTATGAAATCAATTTTAGTGATCGACGACGAACGAGAGATTTGCGAAAGCATCAAAATGATTCTTGAGTATGAGGATTATTCAGTTGACTACACGACAGACTCTTACAAAGGACTTCAGAAGTTAGAGTACGGAAATTATGATGCTCTCCTACTTGATATTCAGATGCCTGGCAAAAACGGTTTTGAGATTTTAAACTGGCTTCGTGAGAAAGAAATTGAGTTAAAAGTTGTGATGATTTCCGCACATGCGAGCGTAGAGAACGCCGTCAAGTCAACAAAGCTTGGCGCGTTCGATTTTTTGGAAAAACCAATCGACCGCGATAAACTTTTAATAAGCGTGCGTAACGCCGTAACGCAATCGGCATTAGTTAAAGAGAACAAAAAGCTCAAGAAGGAACTTTCTACTTCTGATAAAATAATCGGAAGCAGTTCCGTCATAAAAACAATTTTGGAAACCATCGCGCGTGTTGCTACAACTGACGCACGCGTGCTCATAACAGGTGAAAACGGAACGGGAAAGGAATTGATTGCACAGGAAATTCACCGGCAAAGCAGCAGAGCAGCCAAAGAACTTGTGGAAGTAAACTGCGCTGCGATTCCTCACGAGCTGATTGAATCGGAATTATTTGGTCACGAGAAAGGATCGTTTACCGGCGCAGTCAAACAACGCATTGGTAAATTCGAGCAAGCAGATTCCGGAAATCTTTTCCTTGACGAGATCGGCGACATGAGTATTCATGCCCAGGCAAAAGTTTTAAGAGCTATAGAAGAAGGAAGAATTGAGCGCGTCGGCGGAAATTCAAAAATCGAAGTTGATGTTAGAATCATTTCGGCAACCAATAAAGACCTTCAGGAAGAAATCAAGAAAGGAAATTTCCGCGAAGACCTTTACCATAGATTAAACGTTATCCCGGTTCACATCCCTCCTCTTCGCGAACGCAAGGAGGATATTCCTCTTCTTATTGAGCACTTTTCAAAACAGATATGCGACAAAAATAAATTCCAGCAAAAAGTTTATTCCGATGGCGCGATAAAAGCATTTCAGTCTCAACCGTGGAAAGGGAATGTCCGCGAGCTACGAAACGTGGTAGAGCGCGTAGTTATCATGACTCCTAAAAACGAAATAACCGAAAAGGAAGTCAGTCTTTTTTCTCAGAGCGCTTCATCAAATGTCGATGATTTTCTAAACGTTACAAACAGTTTCCAGGAGTTTAAGGAGAAAGCCGAAAAAGCATTCATCGTTAAACAACTTAACGCAAATAGCTGGAACATCAGTAAGACTGCAGAGATTCTCGGAATTCAGCGAAGCCACCTTTACAATAAATTAAAAAAATATGAAATTGAAAAGGGTCAGTGATGGGAGAGACTATTTTTTCGAAGATCATAAGAAAAGAAATTCCCGCAGACATCGTTTTTGAAAACGAACATGTTCTCGCATTCCGGGATATCAATCCGCAAGCGCCGGTACACGTTCTCATAATTCCAAAAGTTGAAATCCCTAGCGTCAAAGAATTATCCGGAGCAGAGCATGCAAAGTTACTTGGCGAATTAATTGACGCGGCAAATGCGATTGCAAAAAAGGAAAAGATTTCTGAAATCGGTTTCAGATTAGTTTTGAATTGCGGACCCGATGCCGGGCAGGAAGTTTATCATCTGCACATGCATCTGCTCGGCAG
>JAJYMU010000221.1 GCA_021786655.1 Bacteroidota bacterium | reverse complement strand
AATGACTATGCCCACTTGAAAAAATGATTTTATGTCTGTTACTCCGAATTTTCTAAGTCCGTTTACAATAGTTGCATTTTATATGCCACTAAGATTTTTGTTTTAAGAAAGGAATTTCAATGATTTCTATTCGATCTGTACTTCAGCTGAGAAGCTTTCCTAACTGTGAGAAAAGATTTCTTTTATTTCTGAATTTTGTGGCAGCATTTTTCTTAAACGAATTTTTCTTACTAATTTTATTTTCAAAAATTCGTTGATGTGATATGGACACTTCCAAGAGCAATTTTAGCGAGAAAAGAAAAGCGGCGTGGATTTCTTTACTGATCGGCATATGCATGTTTGTAGCGAAAATAACCGCCTACTTTATGACCGGTTCGAGCGCAATATTTTCAGACGCGGCCGAATCGGTTGTTCATGTTGCCGCTACTTCGATGGCGCTGTACAGCATTTATTTAAGCGCTAAACCCGCCGATGAAAATCATCTTTACGGTCACGGCAAAGTTGAATTTTTCTCAGCCGGTGTGGAAGGATTTTTAATTCTCGTCGCTGCGGTCACTATAATTTATTCATCGGTGCATGACCTGATAATCGGCGTTCATACTCAAAAGTTAGATATTGGTACATCTATTATTGCAGCTGCCGGTATTGTGAATCTGATACTTGGAATGTATCTCATCAAAAAAGGTAAGCAAACTAATTCCCTCACGCTGATTGCCGACGGGAAACATGTTTTGACCGACTCCTACACAAGTATAGGAGTAGTTGTTGGACTTGTTCTTGTGATGTTTACAAACTTTTTAATACTCGATCCTCTAATTGCAATTGCTGTTGCGCTGAATATTTTGTTTACCGGGTTCAAACTTATCCGCGAGTCAATCGGCGGTTTGATGAATGAGACCGACAAAGCCACTCTCCTATTGGTTGCGGACACGCTGCGGAAAATCAAAAAGAATTATTGGATTGATGTCCATCATCTCCGCTTCTGGAAATCCGGCGACAGCATTTTTGCCGACTTCCACCTTATCCTCCCATTCTTTTTCACGGTGAAAGAATCACATCTAGAAGAACAGTACATTGAGAAAGAAATGCATGAAGCAATTTCCAACTCAGCTGTAAGAATTCATATGGATTACTGCAAAGAAGAGACTTGCAAATTTTGCGATTACGACAACTGCAAGGAACGAAAGGAGAAAAAATCAATCAACCATTCATGGAGTATCGAAAGTATGGTTGGCGACCCCATTTACGTTGCATTTGGAAAACGGAATGTTTGATTATTTTTTGCTGCGAGGAAGATTCTTATCCTTCTTAAGAACTTCCTTTTCCATATTCTTTCTATAGGCAATTAGTTTTTTCTTAAGACCCGCATCAGAAACCGCAAGAATTTGAACTGCCAATAAAGCGGCGTTCTTGGCGCCGTCAATAGAAACTGTAGCTACCGGAACGCCTGGAGGCATCTGTACAATCGACAGCAACGAATCCAGTCCGTTGGTTGACTTACCAAGAATCGGAACTCCGATCACTGGCAATTCAGTATGCGCTGCAACAATTCCCGGAAGATGAGCCGCACCGCCTGCTCCAGCGATGAATACTTTTGTCCCCAGCTTAACTGAATCTGAAATGAATTGGATTGTCTGTTTCGGAGTTCTATGAGCAGATAGAACCCGGGTTTCGAAATCTATAT
The DNA here is from genome assembly GCA_021786655.1 of Bacteroidota bacterium. Classification (GTDB taxonomy): domain Bacteria; phylum Bacteroidota; class Ignavibacteria; order Ignavibacteriales; family Melioribacteraceae; genus Fen-1258. The sequence goes on along the minus strand of JAJYMU010000221.1, from coordinate 8,010 downwards.
CAAACTCTTCGAGTATGCTTTCAGCTTTTTGCATCACCGGGTAATCCGAATCACTACCCATAAGTATTGCCACTTGAGTTCTTTGCATGAACTTATTTCCTATCAATCGGTTACAAAATTTATTTTAAAAATAGTTCACGTTAATGATAAAACAAAATCCGAAAAACAAAAAAGACGGAATCGAACTAAATCAATTCCGCCTTCTTGACATAAGTAACTAACTTATTTTCGTGATATCGATCCGACACCTGACACATTCGTCCTTGTTTTCTGAGGATCACCGTAATAATCTATAGAACCTACACCTGAAACAGATGCATCCAAAGATTCTTTTGCAAAAACATCTGCACTCGCAGCACCGCTTACGCTAACTCTAACAATATTGGCTTTCAAATCTTTCGCATCAAGACTTCCAGCACCAGATAGTTCCACATCAAATTTGTCCGTAGTGCCGTCAACGTAAACGTGTCCTGCTCCGCTCAGATCGATTGAAAAATTATCTGTATTCACACCGCTGACTGAAATATTATTTGCGCCGGAGACATCAACGGATCGCAAATCGGGGGTTGTAACGTCAATAAGAATTTCTTTTCGCGGAGAGATGTTTTTCTTCGTGTCAATATGCAAGGTATTACCTTTTACATAGGTTCGAATGAAATACAAAAGATTTTCTTCAGCTGAAATCTTAAGTGACGGCGCAGAACCGACATGTACACGGATTGTAAAAGCTCCGCCTGCATCCAAGTTTTGGAATTCCTGAATGTCTCTGGTTTCTTGTTTCACCTTACCGTTGCCTCTTACACCCCAAAAACCGCAGCTACTGATAACGAATCCTAAAATCAAAGAGACGGCAATCAGTTTAACTTTCATGATAGTTTCCTCAAATCTTTACTTTTTTAGACGTAAAGAATGCCTAATGGTTTCATATAAAAGTGACCAAATTCACTTATAGCAATTCTTTAGTTAATTGTCTTAACTTATTATATTAAGTTTGTAAAAATAAATAAAGCAAATTATTCCGATAAACTATTGTGTTCGATGAAGAATTAAATAAGCTGCAATCAGAAGCGTACGAGCATCTTTGGAACGGACGCTTCCGTTTGGCGCTCAATGCAGCGGAGAAAGTCTATCAATCGCGACCGGACGACAGTGAGTCTGCCATCTGCTTGGCTTGGGCGCTGCTCGAAAACGGTAATCCTATGAAAGCGATGGAATACGCCAACCTTGCAGTTGAACTGAAAGGCGATTCCATTAAAGCAAAAGTATATAGAGCCTACCTACTCTACCGCATGAGTATCTTTGAAGGCGCCATCGCAGATATTGATCAATCGATCGAACAGCAAAAATCAATTCTCACCTGGACATATTTGAATAAGTCGAAATCGCTCGCCGGGCTTCGGAAATTTGAAGAAGCTTACGACGCTATTAAACTTGGGATTTCAATCGACCCTAACAAGAAAAAAACTTTTGATGAAATTAAAGATTTGATTAAGGAAGCGGAAACCCTCTATGCCGATTCGAAAGATCTAAACTCTAAAACTGTCACACATTATTTGGACCTCGCAAACAAGGCAATCAAATCCAAAGAGTATTGGTTTTCTCTTCTTGTTGCTCGCAAGATTCTTGAGAAGACAAAAAATGACGAAGCAGAATTGGTTGAACTTGAATCCATGCTTCACCTTTTTCAGTTAAAACCGGCACTGAAAAAAGCAGAAATTCTTTTTAACAAGCACAAAAAGAATCCTCGTTTCAACAACATTTACAATGCTCTCAAGAAGTATTCCCAGCTTGAACAAGAGTACGAAATAATTCCGCAACCGAAACGGAAAACCACAGATAGAAAAACTGATGAAACCAAAAAAACGCCGACTCATGAAATAGCATCTTTCAAACACCACTCTGCTTTTTACCCGAACGATTACGTTGAAGTGTTTTCAATAAAAATGTTCGACGTTGATGAAGAGACCAATACCGGCAGACGTACTTATTACAAAACTTTGGATACGAGAGTTCCGGTAATCGGCGCGGAAGTAATTTTTAACAATCCATTTTTCAGAAGACTAGATAAGAATTACAACTGCACGGCTGTTTGGTATCTCAACGATTTTGAAATTGCCCGGAACGACTTCAAATTGAACGTGCATAGAGATTGGGATTCGGTAATCTTTGTACAGACTATTGGTTCCGATAACTCTACGTGGAAAATTGGTCAAGCTAGAGTCGAGATTTATATAAATCATTTTAAGATTGCGGAAAAATATTTTGGTATAAATACTCAGAAGATTGTTGAAACTACAGAACCACCTTTTGCGCCGGATACAAAAACAGAAAAAACGGCGGTAGAGAAAACACAAATCGTAGAGAAAAAGCCGCGCGAGGTAAAACCGTTACCAGAGTTGTTGGCTGACTTGGATAAGTTCATCGGTCTTTCAAGCATCAAAGAAGCGGTTAAAAGTTTTGTTGCTTATCTAGAATTTTTAAAAGAAAGAAAACGTCTCGGCTTGAAAGCTGAGGATAAAATTGCTATCAATGCGGTGTTTCTCGGCAATCCAGGCACGGGTAAAACTACAATTGCACGCATGCTCGGCGATATTTTTTACGCGATGGGAATTTTGCCAAGCGGTCACGTAATCGAGGTCGATCGTTCCGCACTTGTGGGTCAATACATCGGCGAGACAGCTCAGAAGACAGAAAAAATTATTAATGATGCAATCGGCGGTGTTTTATTTATCGATGAAGCGTACACGCTTATCAAGAAAGGCGGCAGTCAAGATTTCGGTCAAGAAGCAATCGACATACTTCTCAAGCGCATGGAAGACCGCAAAGGTGAATTCGTTGTTATCGTTGCCGGTTATCCGGAAGAAATGAATTCATTCCTCACTTCCAATCCTGGGTTAAAATCCAGATTCAATCATACATTTGTTTTTGAAGATTACACGCCGGATGAGTTGCTGGCAATTTTCAAATTGCAGCTTTTGAAAGAAGAATATAAAGTAAGCGAAGAAGCCGAAGAAATAATTAAGAAGGAACTTGTTTCCTTATACAGAGGACGGGATAAATCGTTTGGTAATGCGCGCATCGCGAAAAAACTTTTCGAAGATTTGAAAATCACTCTCAGTAAATTGTATCTAGAACTGCCGGAAGAAAAAAGGACGAAAGAATTTCTAACTACTTTCAACAAGGATGCGGTTGAACGCGCTCACGTCAAAACCGGAACACAACAAGTAAAGATTCCGATTAACGAAGAAGCGTTGAAAGATGCTCTTGATGAACTCCAAAAACTTGTCGGCCTGTCAGCGATCAAGAAACAAATAGATGAAATGGTAAAACTTGCCCGCTACCTTGACGAACAAGGCGAAGACATAAAAAAAATATTCACCGAACACATTTTGTTTTTAGGCAATCCCGGCACTGGAAAAACAACGGTGGCGAGGATCTACGGAAAAATCTATTCTGCATTGGGAATTCTACCCAAAGGACATTTGGTTGAAACGGACCGACAAGGTTTGGTTGCCGGTTACGTTGGACAGACAGCTGAAAAAACAACCGCGATAATTGACAAGTCGATTGGCGGAATGCTTTTCCTCGATGAAGCGTACGCGCTTGTTAAATCCGGCGATTCAGGAAATGATTTCGGCAAAGAAGCGATTGATATACTTCTGAAAAGAATGGAAGACGACCGCGGCAAGTTCATCGTGATTGCCGCCGGATACACAGACGAAATGAACCGTTTCGTCGCAAGTAATCCGGGTATGCAATCACGGTTCAGCAAATCATTTTTCTTCGAAGACTACTCTCCTCTGGAATTGATGGAGATTGCAAAACGTTCTCTTGCAAGAGACAAAAAAGTTTTATCAGGAAGCGCCGAAGAGAAATTATTCAAACACTTTGAAGATTTGTTCAAGAACCGCGATAAGAAATTCGGGAACGCTAGAATCGTACGCAACATTCTTGAAGCGGTAAAACAAAAAATGCTGCTGCGTCTCTCCGATTTGCCTTCAACCGAAAGAACAGAAGAAAAGCACTACACTGTTGAAGGAACCGACATATCTGAAGTTCTCACGCAAGAGATTGAAGCCAAACAGTTTGAAGTGAAAGGCGATCCGCTCATTCTTCAAGAGCACATAAATGAACTGAACAAATTAATCGGTCTCGAAGATGTAAAAAAAGAAATCTACAAGCTGATAAGCTTCTTCAAAATATCCCAGTTAAAAAAAGAAAAAGGATTGCATTCCGTAGAGCGAAATTTAAATTCCATTTTTATAGGCAATGAAGGAGTGGGCAAACGAACCGTAGTTAATATTCTGGCAAAAATTCTTAAAGAACTTGGCGTGCTTAAGAAAGAACAAGTTGTTGAGGTCGAACGCCATGATCTGATAGGCGGTTATCCAGGACAGACTGAAATTAAAACCGACAAAGTGATTCAGCAGGCTTTCGGCGGAATTTTATTTGTCAAAGACGCAAAAACACTTTTTGACGACAACTCATTCGGCAAGGAAGCCGTTGATACAATCTTCAAAAGGTTGTACGATTACAGAAATAAATTCATACTTGTTTTGTCCGGTACTAAAAGCGAAATAGAATTAATCTTCAAAGCCGATTCATCAATTAAGGCAAAGCTTCCTAACCATTTTTATTTTGAAGATTTTACACCGCGTGAGATGCTTGGAATCGCATCTAACATCGCAGAGAAAAAGGGCTATTGCTTGGACGAAGGTGCTTTGCAAGAACTACTGGATTTATTTTCAAAACTCTCCACATCCAAAAAAGAACATTTGAATAACGTTGTATTGGCAAAGCATTTATTCTATGCTGCTGTTACAAACCAAGAAGAAAGAATTTTCAATATGTACGAACAAAATGATGTTGACCTCACTACAATAACGTTGGAAGACGTTGAAAAAATAAATTTATAATTCTTCTCCTCTTCTAAATTATGCTTGAACTCGCGAACTTGGAAAAACGATTCGGCGATTTTACCGCCGTCAATAAAATCAATCTTAAAATTGCAGTGGGGCAACTTTACGGGTTTCTAGGTCCGAACGGCGCCGGTAAAACAACTACAATAAAAATGATTACAGGACTGCTTGCGCCGACTTCAGGAAATATTTTTCTCGGCGGCGAAAACATTCTGCATCGTCCGCTCGAATCCAAAATGAAAATCGGCTACATACCCGATCAGCCGTACCTTTACGATAAGCTCACCGGGCGAGAATATCTTTACTTCAGCGGCGGATTGTTCAACATTACGAAAGAAAAGCTAACAAAGGAAATCGATGAGCTAACACGTCAGCTTAAAATCGGCGATTGGATTGACAAACGCACCGAAGAATATTCTCAAGGAATGAAACAAAGAATTGTAATCGCATCGGCTTTTCTGCATAGCCCGAAACTATTAATTATTGATGAGCCGATGATTGGTCTTGATCCTCAAAGCGCTTTCGTTGTAAAAAAACTGCTCAAAGATAAAGTCAGTGATGGCATAACAATTTTCATGTCAACGCACAGTTTGAATGTTGTTGAAGAGATATGCACACATGTGGGAATCATAAACAACGGCAATATTATTTTCGACGGTACAATAGAAACGCTTTTAAGGATGAAACAAGAGCACAACCGGAACCTTGAGAAAATATTTATCGAACTGACCGAAGAAAATGAATCAGATTATTCACATACTTAAGCACAAGCTCTTAATTTTTCTCCGTCTCGAATCCAAGATTACGCTTGCCAACACAGTAAAAAATCTTGCCAGCGGATTAACCTACGCAGCATTTGCAATCGGCGCATTTCTTTTTGCCCAGCGCTTTATCTGGTTTCTTCTTGTTCGAATCAAACTTGGGCTTTTTCTTTTCCACGAATTCATTTCGATTACTCTCTTCATTTTCTTCTTGTCGGTAAATGTGGGAAACATAATCGTCGCATATTCCACGCTCTACAAATCCAGCGAGGTGAGTTTTTTCTTAACAAAGCCGGTTTCCCCTACCAAAATATTTTTCATAAAATATTTGGATAATTTTTTCTACAGTTCATCCACGCTGCTTTTGATTTTATACGCATCATTAATCGGTTACGCATATTATTTTAAACTCAGCCCGCCCCAGTTCATTTTACTCGCTGCCGATTATTTCTTTTTCATTTTCAGCGCAAGTGCGCTCGGCGTCATTGTCCTTTTGATTCTCGTGCGTCTTTCGCACCGTTTCGGATGGAGAAAAATTGTTTACAGTCTGGCAATCGCTTATTCAGCAGTCATTTTAATTTTCTTCGCAGTCAATTCCCCCGGCACGCTCGTTAATACGGTAATTAAACTCGGCTTTGCTGTTGATAGAGACCGATACTACGGCGAACTAATTTCACCAATACTCACCTTTCTTCCGAATCATTGGTTGTCGCAAACCGGATACAACATTATCACCGGAAATCTTGGCGGTGCGTGGAAACTTACATTGATGCAGTTCGCTTTTTCGTTTATTCTATTTGTCTCGGTAATGTTTTTGGGAAACAGATGGTACTTATCGAACTGGCTTGCAAATCAAAATGTTAAAACGAAAAAACAATTGGCGTCCGGCAAAATAAATCAGCTGGTCTCGTTCGGTAAAAAATCATGGTTCTTGCCACAGACAGAATCGATAATAAAACGCGACGTTTTGGTTTTCCTCAGAGAACCGACACAAGTAATTCATTTCCTTGTTCTTTTTTTTCTAATTGTAATTTTTGTTGCGAACGTCGCACGAACGGAATTTATCGGCACCGGAAATTTTTATCTACAGACAGTCATTTACCTCGCGACATTCACTTTCAATCTGCTTTTGGTTACGACACTTTCTTTAAGATTTATTTTCCCGTTAATCAGTCTTGAAGGATTGGCATTTTGGAAAATAAAATCCGCTCCGGTCAACACCAAGTTTCTGTTGAAGAAGAAAATTTCCGTCATCGGAACGATAATTATTTTCATCAGCATTTCACTCGGAGTTATCACCAATCTGAAATTCGGATTACTCGTAACATCGTTTGCACTGCTCACAACGATTCTTGCTGCGTTAAGTATAATTTCAATTAACTTTGGAATGGGCGGTTTGTTCGCAAACTACAAGGAGAAAAACGCCATCAGGCTGTCTTCGTCGCAAGGCGCAACGCTTTCTTTCCTCTTGAGCGTTCTCTACATCGTTTTTCTTATCGTGATTGTGTTCAAACCATTAAGTGAGTTGTTTCTCGCCGTAACGGTTTTGAAACCACTTTCATTCGGTCAATTCTTCTGGCTTTTAATTCCGATTTCGGTTGCATCACTGATTATTGTCGCGGTATTTCAAAAGATGGCGTACAAATCACTGCTGAAAGATTTTTAGCTCTTAGCGGTCTTCTTGCTGTACAATGCCGATGTAATCCATCCGGAAATGATAACGGTTAATTTTCTTGTTGAGAACTTTGACGAAACCGAAAGCGCTTTGTTGTAAAATCCATCCACCACACTAGGTTTCTTGCCTAACGCGCTCAATGCTGTCGCAACAACTTGTTCCGCCGTTCTAGGCACGGGACCGGTTGCCGAATTCGCGATTCTGTGAAATTCTGTTTCGGTGCCTCCGGGATTCAGTGAGAGCACATCGATGTTATGTTTCTTTAATTCATACCAAAGCGCCTCACCGAGATAAGCGTTGAATACTTTAGTGGCGGAGTACGTTGCCATAAATGGCGTCGGCTGAAACGCAACTATACTCCCGAGAAAAATTACGGCTCCTCTTTTTCTTTCAACCATCTGCGGCACAAAATGATGAGCTAAAATTGTCGGCGCAACGCAATTTAATTTTACCATTTTCGTTTCGTGGTCGGCATCTGCGTTTATAAATTCTCCGTTGGAGCCAAAACCGGCATTGTTGATTAGAATTCCAACTTCCCTCTTGCCCACCTTTACTATCAATGCTGTCAAAAAATCATCTTGCAATAAATCAACCGGCGCCACTACTGTTTCAATCGAGTATGCCTTGCTCAACTCCGCAGAAAGTTTTTCCAGCC
>JAJYMU010000126.1 GCA_021786655.1 Bacteroidota bacterium | reverse complement strand
AGCTGGCTTTGGGCGCAAGATGTTTTCACTAACGAGCGGGATCAAAATTACTACTATCCAACCGATCTTCTCGTTACCGCGCCGGACATTATTTTCTTCTGGGTCGCACGAATGATCATGGCGGGAATGCATTTCAAAAATGAAATTCCTTTTAAGGATGTTTATTTCACCAGCACTGTGAGGGATTTGCAAGGAAGAAAAATGAGCAAGTCGCTCGGCAATTCTCCCGATCCTCTAGATTTAATTGATGAATACGGCGCCGACGCTTTGAGATTTACGATGACTTACATTGCGCCGCTCGGACAAGATGTTATGTTCAGCGAAGAAAAAGTCGAGATCGGAAGAAACTTTGCAAACAAAATTTGGAACGCAGGAAGATTTCTCTTGATGAACCTTGCCTCGCGGCAGGCGGGTGCTCAAAATATCAAACTCGATCCGGCACTGAAAAGCAAGCACATAGATTTCACCGACCGCTGGATAATGTCGCGTTTTCAATCAACGCTAAAAGAACTCAACGACTCGCTCGATAAATTTGAGGTTAACAACGCATCGAAAATTGTTTACGCTTACGTGTGGAATGATTTCTGCGATTGGTACGTTGAGCTTTCAAAACAAAGATTGTATCAGGGAACAGATGAAGAGAAGTCTGCGGTTTTAACGCGCGCAATTTCTTTGTACGAAGAAATGCTGAAGCTTGTTCACCCGTTTATGCCGTTCATCACGGAAGAGATTTGGCAATTGCTCGATGAACGAAAAAACGGCGAGAGTATTTCCGTTTCCGATTTCCCTGAATTCAAAGAGAACTTGTTAGATCAAAATGCCGAAAAAGAAATTTCATTTGTTCAGGGTGTTGTTACCGCCATCCGAAACATCTGCGGCGAAATGAATTTGCCGCCGTCGAAATCAATTAACGTTTTCCTGAAGACCGACAAAGTTACCGAAGAACAGTCCCGTTACATTAAGAGCTTGGTAAAGATCGGTGAACTAAAAGTTGATGCGCAGCTTTCCAAACCAAAGGCGAGCGCTTCGGCGGTTGTTAAGGACTGCGACATATTTATTCCGCTCGAAGGTTTGATCGATTTGAATGTTGAGCGTGCACGAATCGAAAAAGAAATTACCAGACTTACCGGGTCGCTCGATGGCGTTCGTAAAAAACTTTCCAATGAAGGGTTTGTCGCCAAAGCCCCCGTTGATGTTATCGAACGCGAAAGGATTAAAATGAGCGACTGGGAAAAATCGCTGGACAAGTTGAGCTCAATTCTTGCTGACTTGAATTGATGATTAGTTCGAAGAAATAAACTATATTTCTTGGCGATAATGAACTAGAAGAACAAATGCGACAACTTGACATAGAATTTGAACCCGAGCACTCCCAATTCTCTCATTTACCATACAGCGAACGTTTAAAACTTCTCAAAGACTTCGATCTAAGTTTTATCGGCAAAAACGGAAGATTATCATTACACAACGTCCATTCGTTTCCGGCTAAATTTCCTCCTCAATTGCCATATACCTTTATCAAAGAGCTAACAAAAGAAAACGAGATTGTTTTAGACCCAATGATGGGTTCATGCACAACACTGATTGAAGCCCTTCGACTAAAAAGAGTCGCTTACGGTTGTGATATTGATCCATTGTCCATATTGATTGCTAATGCAAAGCTAAGTTCCATTGATATTGAAAAAATCCATCGCACAGGCAAATCGGTTCTTAACAATGCATTCAAGAACTTCTCCGTCAATAAATCTAAAATCGAAAAGGGAATTCTTAACTATTTCGATGGGAAATCTCTAGAGTTTATCAACTACTGGTTCAAGAAAGAAACTCAGCTGGAACTATTTGCGCTTGTACAACAAATTAATAAACTAGAAGACGAAGGGGAGATGAATTTTCTAAAATTAATTTTCTCTTCCATCATTATAACAAAAAGCGGTGGCGTTTCTTTAGCGACGGATTTGGCCCACACGCGACCTCATATCGCAAAAGGCAAATCACCTGCCTCGGCATTTGAAGAGTTTAACAAGAAGATGTCTTCTACTTTGAAAAATTATATTCCCATGGAAAAACCAAACTTTAAAATTTTTCGATCCGATGCAAAAGAGATCCCGCTTGCCTCTAACAGTGTGGATCTGATTGTCACTTCGCCGCCTTATGCAAACAACGCTATTGACTATTTGAGGGCACACAAGTTTTCTTTAGTTTGGTTTGGATATTCACTTGAAAACATAACAGACGTACGCAACAATTTTATTGGAAACAATTCTTTTAAAGGAAAAGATTTAGTAGCGTTACCCAAAAGGTGCATGGACATTATCGGCTTGGTTAAAAAAGTAGACAAACAAAAGGGGGCTTCTTTGCATTGTTATTATTCCGAGATGCGTGCTGTAATTCAGGAAATGTTTCGAGTGATAAAAAATAACAAGACTGTTGTCATTGTTGTTGCTTCCTCTGTTATTAAGGGAATCGATACTTTAACTCATGAATGTTTGACCGATATTGGCAAAGAAATCGGTTTCAATCTCATCGGAATTAATCAAAGAGTGCTAGATCGCGATAGGCGAATGATGCCGACACGTTGGAAACGAAATGAAAATTCTCAAATAGAAACAAGAATGCACGAAGAGTATGTTATTATTTTTCAAAAATAATGTGGGGATCAAATGTTCGATAAACTAAGAAAAGATTATCACAAAACGCTTTGTGAAAGTATTCTAAAGACAGACGCCAACGGTGTGCCATCCAATTCCGATAAACACAGCGACATTAGTGATTTGCCTTTTGATCTTGCCATATAATTAGTTGATTTGTGCACGCGAAAGAATAAATTATGGACAAGTTGAAAAACATTCTTTCCGACCTCAATTAGAGCTTATAGAATAAAGGGATTCTGACTACATTGCCATTTTAACGAGTTTATGTTTATATTGTGAACGAGTGTTCATTAGGGCTTTGTAAGAATGAAACAGCAGAACACAAAACAAAAAATTCTCGACGCATCTCTTGATTTCTTTTCCAAGCACGGATATTCCGGCGCATCAATCCGACAGATCGCGCGTGAAGTCGGAGTACGTGAAAGCGCAATCTACAATCACTACAAATCCAAAGAAGAAATTTTTAACTCCATTCTTGATGAATTCAAAACCAGAACAATTACTACAAAAATCTTAAGCGATGATCTGCTTGATGATCTTGTTAACCCGGAAAAGTTTCTTAAGCACTTTGCCGCAAGGTTAATAGATCACTGGAACAGTCCCGACGAAAGAAAATTCATTCGCTTGCTTTTGATGGAACAGTTTACCAAAATTGGCTCACGTGAATTATCCGTAACCGAACATCTGACGGAACTGCGGTCGATCTGCAAAATGATTTTCGGCGAAATGGCAAAGCACGGAGTGATAAAAGAAATAGACCCGGAATTGCTTGCCGAGGAATTTACAGCCCAACTGTTTTTTATTAGAACCGAACTATTGTCTAGCGATAATCCGGAGAAAATAAAATTTGTTCACGAAAAAGTTAGCCGGCATGTTGAATTCTTCTGGAATGGAATCAAAGCTTAACTCTGAAAATTAATTGAAGATCAACTATTGAAAAATCCGTCTTCAAAAAAGAAACCCGCGGCTTCCAAAAACAATCTCTTGAAGCGGTTGAAATTCTTCGAAGAGATAACACAGAAAATTTTTGAGAAGAAGCCGCTTGAAAAACTCCTCACCGAAATAATATCGAGCAGTAAAACGCTTCTACACGCCGAGGCAAGTTCTCTTCTTCTTTACAATAAAAACGAGAAGTCTTTAACATTTCACACGGTGACCGGCGAAAAAGGAAAAATGCTGAAATCCAGATCCTTAAACCAGGGCGAAGGTATTGGCGGATGGGTAGCAAAACATAAAAAGCCGCTGGTGATCTCCGACTGCTATCGCGACGAACGGTTCAACAAAGAGTTTGATCTGAAAACCGGATTCAAAACACGCAATATGATTTGCGTGCCCATGGTTAGAAAGAATGAGCTCGTTGGCGTAATTCAAACAATGAACAAACGCGGGAGGAAATCTTTTACAAATGAAGATTTGAAATTGTTTGAAGCCCTTGCTGCTCAATGTGCTCTAGCCATTGAAAATGCGCGACTGTTCGAATTGGAAATCAAATCGGAACAACTAAGATACGAACTTGAAACCGCTCGGAACATTCAGATGAAGCTGATTCCTCAAACACTTCCCGCTTTTTCGGATCTTCAAATCGGCGCTCGATTAATTCCTGCCCGCGAAGTCGGCGGCGATTACTTCAACATCATTAAAATAGACGAGCGCAAAACTCTGTTTCTTGTTGCCGACGTTACCGGTAAAAGCATACCTGCAGCACTGATTGTGTCAACCGTTTACTCATTCCTTCAGACCTATTTGATAGTGAACAGACTAAACTTCGAGCTGATGCAATTTGTCGAATCTTTAAACAAGTTCTTGATACAATCGACCGGGTCTGATAAATTTGTGACAGCATGGTTCGGGTTATACGATCATTCTTCACGGGAAATGAAAAGCATAAATGCCGGACACGATCCGGTTTATCTGCTGAAAGAAAATTTGAATACAATAACGGAAATTTCTGCCGGGGGATTGATGCTCGGCAGTATTGAACTGCCTTACAATTACGAAACGATTCGGCTTGACAAAAATGATCTCTTAATTTATTATACCGACGGAATTCCGGAAGCAATGAATCTGCGCATGGAGGAATTCGGAGACGAACGGTTCAAAAATATTCTTCTTAGTAATAAAAATGAGGCAATTGAAAATATTTCGTCGGCTGTGCTAAACGAGATAAAAAAATACCGCGGCAAAGCCGAACAAAGCGATGATATAACATTGGGAATAATCCGGGTGAAATAAAATGCTAAACAGAGAGCCAAACAAACAAGACCTGCTCGAGACCTACAAAAGAATCAGAAGTTACGTGCATCACACTCCTATTTTTTCTTCGCGTTTGATCAACTTGATGATGGAGTGCAGACTTTATTTCAAATGCGAAAATTTTCAAAAGGTAGGCGCGTTCAAATTTAGAGGCGCGGCTGCCGCCATTCTTTCGGTGGACCGCCAAACTCTTACGCAAGGAGTTGCAACACACTCGTCTGGAAACCACGCGGCAGCATTAGCTTTTGCAGCAAGCATGAAAGGGGTGCCTGCTTACATCGTAATGCCGCGCACTGCACCGCAGATCAAAAAAGATGCTGTGAAAGAATATCGCGGCAGAATTATTGAGTGTGAACCGACATTGCAAGCCCGCGAAGAGGCATTAGAAGAGGTTATAAAAGAAACCGGCGCTACGTTTATTCATCCTTACGATAATTATTCTGTAATTGCCGGTCAGTCATCCGCCGCAAAAGAAGTCTTCGAAGAAATTACCGACTTGGATTATATGATAGCTCCTATAGGCGGCGGCGGATTATTGAGCGGGACATGTTTGAGCGCAAAATATTTTTCCCCTAACACAAAGGTTATCGGCGCTGAACCGAAAGGCGCCGACGACGCGTACAAATCGATTCGAGACGGGGTTATCCGCCCTTCCGTAAATCCGAAAACAATTTGTGACGGTCTGCTTACTCAGCTGAGCGAAAAAACATTTTCGATAATCCAAAGTAACGTTCACAAAATTATTACCGTGGAAGAAGATTCGATTATTAAAGCGATGCGAATAATTTGGGAAAGGATGAAAATCATCGTTGAGCCGTCTGCCGCTGTAGCTCTCGCTGTTGTTCTTGAAAACAAAAAAAGGTTTGCGAGAAAACGGATTGGCATAATTCTCTCCGGCGGAAATGTTGATCTGGAAAAATTGCCGTGGTGGGTAGCGTAAAACATTTTTGAGTTTAGCTCCGGTTACAAGAATTATTTCGTGAACACTTCAATTGCTTTCGGCAGACATTCGACTTCAATCGGCGTGCTGCCCATTAGCTGTCCATCCGGCGTTAATAATTTTTTGGGGGAAGTTTCAATCTTCAGATGTTTGACTTGGAATGTCTCGACTTCTTTAAGATGAACATGCTCGCCGGTAAATATTTTAGGAAGACATTGCAAAAGTCTGATGCGGCTAAGTTTGTTCAAAAGAGTAACATTCAGAAACCCGTCATCAAACTGCGCCGATGGAGCCATGAAGAAATCTTTCCCGGTAAACTTTGTGTTGGAGATTTCAACAAAAACATTTTTTCGCTCAAACATTTTTCCGTCTGCCTCAAATTTCAGATCGAATGACCTCAGCATAATGGTTCGGTATAACACGCCAAGTATATACGAAAGCGCGCCAAATACGCTTAGTTTCTGCGCAGTCGCGGCAACGTCGGTCACGAATCCAAACCCTAAAATGTTAATGAAGTAAAACTTTTTCCCGTTTGTGCTGAACAACCCGACATCAACAAATTTTGTTTTGCATGATACAAGTATGCCGATGGCGTCTTCCCATTTTTCCGGAAACAGATCTAGATCGCGGGCAAAAGCATTTCCCCTGCCTATTGGAATCACGCCGAATGGAATCCGTTTCTTAGACGAATTTGTAAAGTAACCGTTGAGCGCTTCGAAGACAGTCCCGTCGCCGCCGGAAACGACAATGCCGTCGTAGTCTTCGAAGTTGATATTCTTTACGATTTCTGTTCCGTGTCCGGCATTTTCGGTTTGCGTAGAATCGAATTCTATGTTGTGTTTGATTAGTTCGTTTTTTATCAACGAAAAATATTTGGCGCCTTTGCCGCCGTGTGAAGCGGGATTGTTCAAGTAAAAAATTTTCATGAATGGTCCCGACCGATTGTTTTATTGCAAGATAAGTTTTTAAGTGGAAGAAAGGAAAGATAAAGAACCGAAGGGGGGTCAATGACCCCTCTCAAAATTTTGTACGCCTTTTCACGTCTTTCGTTTCACAATAACTTATTCCGTATAGTGTTCAATCACCTTTATTAAATGCTCTTCACCGAACAATGTTTTTGTGAATAAAGATATTTATAACTCTATATTCTCTGGTATTTCTTTTTCAAATTCCCATTTCAGCGGATTATATTCAATGTACTTTCTAATCTCAAACAATTCCTTCTCATTGCGGATTATACGATCATAAAAACTGCTCTGCCAACAAAAACGATTATATCCCTTTCTTTTACATTCGCGCGTAACTGCGGCTTTAAAAGTCCTAACGATAGTTGACAACGAATTCTTCTTCGGCGATATCTGTGAGAAATATTCTTTCTTTGTAGGGACGTTAAATTTAACGTCCCTACTATCTTGAATTTCTTTCTTCTCGTTTATAATAATTACACCGTGGATGTGATTCGGCATTATAACAAAGTAATCTAATTCAACATTTGGAAAATGTTCGGGTATTTGTTCCCAGCATTCTTGTGCAATTCGTCCGGCAATTGACAAAGCGACCTTCCCGTCTTCGACCTTTCCCAAAAACGGAAAGTGTTGATGTACACATATTGTAACGTAATACCACCAGGGAGTTGCGTAATCAAAACCTTTCATTCTTATAGAATGACGGTGATGGCTTTTCATAATTTAAGTTGACTGGATTTCAAATTTAGTCCATGCATTATTTTCAATTCGAAAAGTGCTCGATCACTTTTCCCAAATGATCTTCGCATACTTTGCAAAACGGTTTTGTCCCCTTTGAAAACATTATGCAATCCAACATTGGACGGTACATTCCTTTTGCGGAATAACCTGCGCCCTCAAATGCGCCTACTTTGCCCCAGTATTTACTGCTCATCAAATACTTATCAACTTCGTCGCTGTGGATTTTGTCTTTCTCATTGTATTCATTCTGCGCGGCATCAATTTCTTTTTGCTGCGCTTTGTTACGTTTCAACTCTGCAATGTGATTGTTCATCGAGCGACGCTCTTTTTGCCAAGCGTAATCCATCTTATCGTAATTTTCTTTTTCCCACGGAGTAGGAATTTCAATTCCGGGCGTGATAAGATTTTTCCATTTCAAGTTGTCTTTATCAAGCAGCCGCGTAATGTTCGGTTCGACCGGCTCAACATCTTTCGGATAAAATTCATTGTATGCAACATCCGACGTGTAATACTCGTCAGCCAATCCGCCGAACGAATGACCGAACTCATGTAAGAAAATGTAAGGACTGAACTGGTTGTCTGCAACAAACGTGCAGTAGAAATTATAAATTCCGCCGCCTCCGTATCGGGCGCTGTTGCACATAATATAGATTGCGTCGTACGGAACATGTGCCGCAAGATCATGAACCGCTTTGTTGTCTTCGGTTAAAACATATCTTTCCGAACCGAGCGAATAAAATGTTGTGCCGAGAGTTGTACTCTTATAAATATTCGCGCCGGGCTCGTCAATCCCGCTTTCCTGCGACGGTTTGAAAACTCCATAAATGTTAAATTTATCTTTAATATTCTTGTAAGGGTTGTGGCTTAAAAAAATATTTGTGTAGCATTTCAAATCCTTCTCAAATTTTTTCTGTTCCTTAGTGGTGTAACCGTCGGCGAGAATAACCACATCAACTTTTATGTGCGGATCGCCGGAGTAATGACTTTTGTAAACCTTCACGGAATTGTCTTTCACGGCATCTTTAATTATGTAAAGATCACTCGGATCGATTTCGGTTGAATAGACTTCGTTGAGATTATTCTGCTTATCGCGTTTCTCTAGCACAAACTTTATTTTGTTTTTCGGGTATGGAATGATCGCGCTTTCTTGATATGTGCGTTTGATTCCTTTTGCCGCGTCATCGCTGGTTTGATATTCTTTAAAGTAACTGTCGAACCCTTTCGAGAAAATTAATTTCCCGCGGGAATCCGTCCCTTTGGGAGAAGCCAAATCATAAACTTTGTAGTAATACGCGCCGTTGTTAAAATCATCGATCAAATTTTTCAAACTGCCTGCCCAAATTCCATATTGATAAACGTGATCGAGCGTAACCATCTCGCTGGTCGCATCGCCAATGTGGAAATAATCGATCCGCATTGTTTGATTCGTAAAGTAATCATTAAACTGAATTGATTGCCCTTTCATGACCGAAACAAGTAAGATAGAAATTACGAAAAGACCATTAACAAATTTCATGACTGACTCTCCAATTGTTTTTCTTAGTCTAAAATTAACAGAAAATAGACTTACGCCAAATTCACTTTCGGTGAGTTCATTCCTTTTGACTGTGCAAAGTGAGATTGAAATCTTTATTTTGAGTCGGTCAAATTGAGGTAAAGTGGCATCGAACTCCAAAATAGTTTTATTATTTCTTCTCTTTGTCGGAACGCTTTACGCGCAGGATACCGGGAAGTTTACAATAACGCGATTGAAATATAACGGCGGCAGCGATTGGTACAACGGTCAATCGGAAGAAGTTAACCTTTTGAAATTCGTCGCTCAGAACACGAACATCAAAACCGATCCCGAATATCAATTTGTTGATTTATCCAGCGGAAATATTTTCGCCTATCCGTTTTTATTTATGACTGGTCACGGCAACATAGTGTTTTCCGATTCCGATGCAAAGAAACTCCGCGCGTATCTTGAGAACGGCGGCTTCTTGTATGTTGATGATGACTACGGGCTGGATAAAGCTTTCCGTCGCGAAATAAAAAAAATTTTTCCCGATAAAGATTTGCAAGAACTTCCATTCAACTACGGATTGTTCCACTGCTTTTATGATTTTCCTAAGGGTGTTCCAAAGACGCATGAACACAATGGCAAACCGCCGCAAGGTTTCGGAATTTTTATCGGCAACCGTCTCTGTC
>JAJYMU010000293.1 GCA_021786655.1 Bacteroidota bacterium | reverse complement strand
CGTGAGTAAATTATCTCCAATTCCGCTTGCAAGTTTGTTGATCGTGTTCGCCGATGCCGGACATAATATTATCAAATCCGCCCACTTCATCAGATTGATATGACTCATCATTTCGCCGTCGGCAAACGAGTCGGTGTAAACCGGGTAACCGGTCAATCCTTCAAGCGTTGCTTTGCCAACGAACTTCAAAGCGCTTTCGGTCGCAACGGTTTTAACTTCAAATCCGTTTTGAACAAGTTTCGAAATCACATATGCGCTTTTGTATGCGGCAATTGAACCGCTGATCTTAAATAGTATTTTATATTTCGACATTCTCGATCAACCTCACTTTGCCGACGTGAACGGCGCCGAATCTTCTGTTTCCAATTTCTTCAATGTAATCCACCTTAAAACCAATTTTTTCCAATTCACTTTTTATTGAGTCACATGATTTTTTCGTTTTCAATAACCGTGGAAAGTTTTGCGCGAAAATTTTTTCCTCTTTTGTTAGAAGCGCATTGCGTGAACTTAGTGCAAGTCCTTCCGGTTCACGAACAATCGGGCACGGTATAATTTCCACATCCAGGAAAAACGCTTTGCACATTCCATCGATCAACAAATATTGCTGATAATCTTTCTCGCCGAAATATGCTTTGTCGGGTCTGAAAATGTTCAGCAGTTTCATCACAACTGTAAGCACTCCATCAAAATGTCCGGGACGAAACTTTCCGCACAAAATTTTGCTCAACTCATTTTCGTTTATTTTGTATTTGAAATTATCGTTGTAAATGTCGGCGTAATCCGGATAGAATAGAAAATCCACTTTCAAATCTTCGAGAAGTTTGAGATCGTCTTCGAACGTGCGCGGGTAATTCTGCAAATCTTTCGGATCATTAAATTGTGTGGGATTAACAAAAATGCTGACCACCGTAAAATCGTTTTCACGAACGCTTCGTTCAATCAATGATGCGTGACCTTTATGAAGCGCGCCCATCGTCGGGACGAAACCAATTGTTTTTCCGGAAAGAACTCTTGAATTCAGAACTTCTTTCCATTCGTGAATCGACCGGATTATCTGTGTCAATGATAACTCTCCTTCTCACCGGGATAGTTTTCTTTCTTCACATCAGAATTGAAATTGTTTAATGCGCCTTTGATTAATTCCGAACCATCTAAGTACTTCCTCAAAAATTTTGGGTTGAATCCATTTGACAGTCCCAACAAATCCTGAAGCACCAAAACTTGTCCATCGGTATAAACACCGGCGCCAATACCGATCGTCGGTATCGTTAACTCTTCCGAAATTAATTTAGCAAGTTGAGCCGGAACCATTTCGAGAACAATCGAAAAGCATCCGGCTTGTTGAAGCAATCGAGCATCGTTAAGAATTCTGTCTGCAGCAGTTTCATTTGTACCTTGCAATTTGAATCCCCCGAATTGATTTACAGATTGTGGTGTTAAGCCGAGATGCCCCATGATCGGTATTCCGGTGTCAACTAAATTTTTTATGATCTCAATGTTTCCATTAGCGCCTTCAATTTTAATTGCTTGCGCGCCGGCTTTCATGAGGAGGTCAATTGCATCAACAAGTATCTCTTTGCTTTTTTTGTGAGCAAGAAATGGAAGGTCGGCAATCAGAAATTTATTTTTGAGTCCACGCTTTACAGCCGCAACGTGATAACCCATCATTTCAAGTTCCGCATTGATCGTCGTTTCGAATCCATGCATCACCATTGCGGCGCTGTCGCCTACCAGCACGGCATCAATATCGGTTCCGTCAATGATGCGCGCAGACCAGTAATCGTAACATGTTACAACCGAGATCTTTCTCTTTTCATTTTTCATTTTCTGAAATTCATTAATCGTTTTCACCGTTCCCTCCAAATCACTTTGTGAAAAAATTAATGCAGAAAATAATTGTAGGTTTATTTTGGCAAGTTTTCATGGTACCTGTCCTTTGGATCAAGTCCAACTTTTTTTTGAAGATTTTTCGTAACCGTCCCTCAAATGTCGGGATCGATTCGTGCAACTAATTCCTAAACAATTCCAACCGAAAAATAGTTTTCTTTTTTCTAATCTCAAAAATTGCCGGGAAAATACTAGAAAATATTATTCTTTCTTAGCAGCGTCCTTGATTTCGTCTTCTACACCTTTAACGGCTTTCTTAAATTCACGAATACCTTTGCCAATGCCTTGAGCAAGTTCCGGAATTTTCTTTGGACCGAATAAAACAATTACCACAAGAAGGATTATGAGGAGTTCTCCACCGCCTATATTTTCAAACATGATTTATCACCTTGAATAATTGAAAATTCTTTCTATCGAAAGTTACTAAACACCCAAACTTAACTTATCATTAAAACATTGCGCTAGCAAACAAGTTCCCGTAGGGGTAAACAATTTTTTTCGATTCAAAAGGTGACAAGGTTCTTTATCGATTTACTCTAGTTGGTTCGAGTCTGAACCTTCCCCGCCTTATTTATTTTTCATTATTATGTGATAGACAAGGAATGAGACGCCAAAACCAACGAACCAAGCATAATCGTAAAGAAAGCGTAACGATGGAACGAGCAATCCGATAAGTGCAACAACTATACCCGCAGCCAAAGCAAAAATGGCTTTCAGATTAAAACCATTTTTGTATTCGTATTCACCGCCGCGTCTGTAAAGATCAATCACGGTTAATTTTCTTTTCTTCACGAGAAAATAATCGCAAATTAAAATTCCAGCAATCGGTCCCAAGAAACCAGAGTATCCAACTAACCAGCCAAAGATATAAGCACTGTAATCCGACAACAATTTCCATGGCATGATTACAATACCAAGAACCGCAGTCATCATTCCGCCCCGGATAAAAGTAATTTTCTTCGGATAAATATTTGAGAAATCATTTGCCGGAGAAACGACATTAGCTGCAATGTTTGTGGTTAACGTTGCTATCAACAAAGCTAACATTGATATTATAACGATAATCGGATTCTGAAATTTTGAAAGAAGTACCACCGGATCCCAGATTGCTTCACCAAAAATTACGACTGTTGCCGAAGTAACCGCAACGCCAATAAATGAATAGAGTGCCATCGTTGGCGGCAGTCCGATTGCCTGGCCAACCATTTGCGCTTTCTGACTTTTTGCAAATCGGGAAAAATCCGGAATGTTGAGTGAGAGCGTCGCCCAATATCCGACCATGCCGGTTAAAGAAGGAATAAAAAATCTCCAGAACTCTCCCATTGTTTGAAATTTGCTTGGCTGACTCAAGATCGGTCCGAAGCCACCACCTTTAACGTACGCCCAGACCAATAATGCAATTCCAACAACTAGAAGAAATGGCGCGCCCAGCGCTTCAAGCCATCGGATCGATTCCATACCATTGATAATGAAATAAACATTCATCGCCCAGAAAATTAGAAAGCTCGCTGCAGATCCTAAACTCCAAACACTCCATTGTGGAATCAGTATGCTGATAAGAGAATTCAATGCTTGTCCGCCAATCCATGTTTGAATTCCAAACCATCCGCATGCGACAATTGCGCGAAGTATTGCCGGAACATTTGAACCGAGAGTACCGAATGCCGATCTTGCAAGAACCGGAAACGGAATTCCATATTTCGTTCCGGCATGCGCGTTCAAAACCATCGGCACAAGAACAATAACATTACCAAGTGCAATTGTTATTAACGCCTGCCACCAATTCATGCCGCCGGCAATTAATCCGCTTGCCAACATGTAAGTTGTTATGCAGACACTCATCCCGATCCAAAGAGAAGCGATATTGTATGTTCCCCAAGTTCTCTCTTTAATTTTTGTCGGTGAGAGATCGTGATTGAAAAGTCTTGAATCGGTAAGTCCGGATAAATCAGTTTCTACCAAACCACCGGGGGCAAGGTTCTCCATCATTTTTTCCTTTATGAGTGAAAAAATATTTCCAAAAAAATTATTCGGTAAATACTCTGCTAGTTCCAGGCACTGCCGTAAGTATTTCTCTTGACGTAGTTTCCTCTTCCCGGTTTGCCGGAGAACTTTCCTTTTTCAACAATTACTTCTCCGCGCGAGATAACAATCTCCGCATCACCTTTAACTTTCTTTCCTTCATACATCGAATAATCAACTGCCATGTGATGTGTCTTCGCCGAGATGATGTGTTCTTTGTCGGGATCCCAAATTACAATATCTGCGTCTGAGCCTGGTGCAATTGTACCTTTACGAGGAAACATTCCGAATATTTTTGCCGGCGTGGTTGATGTGAGTTCTACCCAACGATTCAAAGTAATTTTTTTGCCGACGACACCGCCGTCGAAAATTAATTGCATACGGTGTTCAATGCCGGGTCCACCGTTGGGTATTTTTGTGAAGTCGCCCTTGCCCAGTTCTTTTTGTTCTTTGAAACAGAAAGGACAATGATCGGTTGAAATGACTTGCAAACTATTTTTCTTTAATCCTCCCCAAAGTTTTTCTTGATTCCACTTTTCACGCAGCGGCGGAGTAAAGACAACTTTTGCATCTTCGAAGCCGGGTTTGTTCATGTCATCAAGTGATAGGAAAAGATACTGGGGACAAGTTTCGGCATAAGCCGGAAGACCGAGTTCGCGGGCTTCAACAACTTTTTCTAAAGCATCATTGCAAGAAAGATGAACAATATAAACCGGAGCTCCTGCCATCTGCGAAAGAGCGATTGTGCGGTTTACAGCTTCCGCCTCAGCTGTTGTTGGACGAGTTAGCGCGTGATATATCGGTGCAGTCTTACCTTCCGCCAAAGCTTTCTGAACAATAAGATCGATCACATTTCCGTTTTCTGCGTGCATACAAATCAATGATCCGCTTGAAGCTGTATGCCTCATCGCACGGAAGATTGTTGCATCGTCAACCATTAACGCATTTGGATATGCCATGAATAGTTTAAAACTGGTAACGCCTTCGCGCACCATGTCGCTCATGTCTCCGAGATCAGCTTCGGGTAAATCGGTGATGATCATGTGAAAGCCGTAATCGATTGTTACTTTGCCTTCCGCTTTCTTGAACCACGTATCGAGAGCAGTTCGCATTTTTGTCCCGCGTCCTTGAGTTGCAAAATCCACGATTGATGTTGTTCCGCCGAAAGCAGCCGCACGCGTTCCCGTTTCAAAATTATCTGACGATGTCGTTCCGCCAAACGGCATATCGAGATGAGTGTGAACATCAATCCCGCCGGGAATAACATACTTGCCTTTTGCATCAATCGTTCTATCAGCAGAAATATTTAATGCAACGCCGATTGTTGTAATTTTTTCTTTCTCGATAAAAATATCTGCTGTGTAATCGTGTTCGGCAGTAATAATGCGGGCATTTTTAATTAGTAGTGACATGTCATACCTCTTTTCAAAAATGAATTTACAATTCTTCTATTTCGCTTTTTGTTTTGAAGCATCATATTTAGCTTTAGATTCTTCAACGGAAAATCCATAAGAACGCTTAGATTTTTCGGGAGGTGCCATCAGCTGACGAATAGCTTCAACAATCTCTTGAATATCATTGTCGTGGTTTGTGACTTTCTGTTCAAGTTCCCGCAGTCGTTTGGTAAATTCATCATAAGCAACAATGCTTTTACGGATTTGTACAAAAGCTCTCACTACGAGAACGCTCATTTGTACGGCCTTGTTGCTATTCAGAACATTGGCCGCCATTATGGCGCCATGTTCTGTGAATGCAAACGGAATTTTTCTTCTTCCTCCACGCGAAAGATTTGATGTTGCAAATTGCAACATCAAACTATCAAACTCTTTCTTGGTAAGTCGAAAAACAAAATCGGATGGAAATCTTTCTGCATTTCTTTTTACTTGTTGATTGAGCCGTGCGGTGGTCACTCCGTAGATCGCGGCAAGATCACTATCAAGAATAACTTTCTCTCCTCTTAGCGAGAAAATCATTCCTTCGATACGTTTATATAGTGTTAATTGTGTTTTGGATACTTTTTTAAGAGCCATAATTTAACAGTGATATTCGCTAATGTATTTCAATTCCATGTTTATGCTGAAACTCAGCTAGCGCTTTCCAAGTTAATGGTCTTCCGCTTTTCTTAAAATCAGCTATCAATTGATTCCAAGTTTTTGATGAAGAGCCGTCATCAATTCTAACCATCGAGATGCAGCCTTCAACCGGACAAACGAGCGAGCACAACGCACAACCGACGCAATCTTTTTCGCGGACTTCTGTTTTGTTATGTCCGTTAACCGGAGTTAAATCGATGCATTGATGAGCAGCATCCTCACAAGCGATGTAACACAAATTGCAGTGAATACATTTTGTCTGATCAATCCGCGCAATGGTTCTGTTCAACAAATCAAAATTTCCGAAATCATTTATACGCGGTAGAGATTTTCCTCTAACTTGATCGAGTGAAGTAAATCCTTTTGATTCCATCCAGTTACTCAATCCTTCAATCATATCATTCACAATTCGGAAACCGTAATGCATCACAGCTGTGCAAACTTGCACGCTTGAAGCACCGAGCAAAATAAATTCCAGCGCATCGCGCCAATTGCTTATTCCGCCGATTCCTGAAATAGGTAAACTTACTTCCGTATCAATAGCAACTTGCGAAAGCAAATGAAGCGCAATTGGTTTTACTGCGGGACCAGCATAGCCACCGTGTCCGCCTAATCCGCCGACGTTTGGTTTTAACTCGAATGTATCGAGATTAATTCCAATAATACTATTAATAGTATTGATGAGTGAAATTGCATTAGCCCCCGCAGCTTTCGCGGCTCGTGCCGGAAGCTGAATGTTGCTGATGTTCGGTGTGAGTTTTACAATTACCGGAATTGTTGATACTTCGATCTCCCATTCGGTAATCATCTTGCAATATTCGGGAACTTGTCCGACAGCAGCGCCCATTCCGCGTTCGCTCATTCCATGCGGGCAGCCGTAATTCAATTCTATTCCGTCGCAGCCGGTATCAATGGTGCGTTTTACAACTTCATGCCAGGTTTCTCTTTTCGATTCGACCATCAATGAAACAACGACCGCGCGATCCGGCCAAAGTTTTTTTGTCTCGGCGATTTCTTTTAGGTTAACTTCAATCGGTCTGTCGCTGATGAGTTCGATGTTATTCAATCCGAAAATTTTCTGTCCGTTGTAATCCAATCCGCCGTAACGATTGAAAACGTTCATTACCGGTTCGCCGATAGTTTTCCAAACTGTTCCACCCCAACCTTGTTCGAATGCTTTGCAGTTTTGATACGCTGAATTTGAAGGAGGTGCAGATGCAAGCCAAAACGGATTCGGTGATTTTATTCCGGCACAATTTATTGAGAGATCTACCATGAATTAATTTCCTCCTTTTGTTTGATTCGACAAATAAGAATCAATTCCATGCGCGGCGCGTTTGCCGTCGTATGCGGCGTTCACAACTTCCTTTCCGCCGTTAATACAATCGCCGCCGGCAAATATTTTTGGATTCGCAGTTTGAAATGTATTCTGGTCAACAATTACACAGCCGTCCGTATCGAGAGTTAAATTCGGAATTGAACCTAAGAAACTTGATTTGGTCTCTTGTCCGATAGCTTTGATAACCATATCAACCGGAATTGTAAATTCAGTTCCGGGAATAGAAACCGGTCTTCTTCTTCCTCTATTATCCGGTTCACCAAGTCTCATTTTTAAACATTCAATTCCTTCAACAAATTTTTCTCCGACAATTTTTTTCGGTGCTGTTAGAAAATGAAAAACGATTCCGTCTTTCTTGGCAAGTTCATACTCAAATTCATAGGCAGACATTTCAACTTCACTTCGGCGATAAATAATAAAAACTTGTTCGGCGCCAAGACGTTTTGCTTCGGTCGCGGCATCAATAGAAGTGTTACCCGCGCCAATTACCGCAACGCGTTTACCGACGGGCACGTCTTTCCAATTTTCTGTTTTTACTTTTTCGATGAACTCAAGTGCACCAATAACGCCGGATAAATTTTCGCCGGTGACCGAGAGTTGAGGACTTTCGCCAAGTCCCACGCCTAGAAAAATCGCATCGTGTTTTTTAATAAGTTCATCAACTTTAATTTCTTTTCCAACCATCATTTCAGTTTTGATTTCAACGCCGAAACTTTTCACCATCGCAACTTCTTTCAGACTGTCTTCTCTTCTCATTTTATATGGCGCGATACCCCAAGTGCAGAGACCGCCGGGAATTTTATTCGCTTCATAAATTGTAGCGTCGTAACCTAACAGAGAAAGTTCTGCGCCGCATGCAAGTCCGGCCGGACCGGAACCAATTATTCCAACCGATTTATTATTCTTCGTTGCTTTATTGAAAATGCTCGGCATGCCTTTCGCAAAATAATTATCCATAGCAAAGCGCTGAAGTTTTCCAATCTCAATCGGTTTTTCACCTTTTTCATTGTACACACATGCGCCTTCACAAAGTATATTTACCGGACACGCCTTCGCGCAAGTCAGCGCAATCCAATTCGATTCAAGAATCGTCTTTGCAGATCCCAAAAGATTTCCGGTAGAAATCTTTTTTATGAAAGTTGAAATATCGATGTGCGTCGGACATGCTTTCATGCACGGGGAATCGTAGCAGTAAAGACATCTGTTAGCTTCGGCAACGGCTGAGTTGGGAGTTAGAGGAGGATGGAGATCGGCAAAGTTTTTTTCATATTCTTCAATAGGAAGTTTTGGCGCAATGTTTTTCATAAAACAAATTCCACCTTAGTAATAAAAAGTGTAATATTATTTTTTCAGTTCATCATCGGCAATAGAAAGACACTCGTCAAATATTTTTACGGCGTTGTCAATTTCTTCCTTTGTGATGATCAACGGAGGCGCGAGAACAAAATGACTTATCCACGACTGCATGTATAAACCGCGCTTCATCATTTCTGCGGCAACTTTATCTACAAGCAGCGGTCTGCCCGCAACTTTATCTTCTTTTATATTGAATGGTTCTTTTGTTTTTTGATCTTTCACTATTTCAACAGCGTAGAAAAGTCCGATGCCTCTTACATCTCCGATCGAAGGATGTTTGGATTTTAGCGCAAGTAATTTTTTGTTAAGATGATCACCGACTTCAACTGCTCTCTCAACTAATTTTTTGTCTTTTAATTCATTGATTGCGGCGATTGCAGGTGCGAGTGTTATTGGATGGGCTTCGTATGTGTGTCCGTGTGCGAAATAGTGATCGTTGAAATAATCTGCAATCTTCATTGTAGTAGCTGTCAATCCAAGCGGAACGTAAGCAGAAGTAATTCCTTTTGCTGTCGTCAGAATATCAGGCTGAACATTCCAGTTATCAACTGCAAACCATTTACCCGTTCTTCCCCATCCGCTCATAACTTCATCGGCAATTAATAAAACGTTATTGTCATCACAGATTTTTCGTAACCGCGGAAAATATTCTTTTGGAGGAACGAGAATTCCGTTTGTGCCGACAACCGGTTCAACAATAATCGCCGCAACATTGCTTTCATTCTTTATCATGTGCTCGATGTATTCGACGCAGGCTATTTCGCAATCGGGATAAGAATGATTAAGCGGGCAGCGGTAGCAATTGCACTCCGGTGCGAAGATTACGCCGTCAATTTTTCCGGATGGTTCAACCGACCATCGTCTTGGGTCTCCTGTTGCAGCTATTGATGCCGCAGTCGATCCATGATAAGAATTATATCTTGAAATAATTTTGTACTTGCCCGTGTACATCCGCGCAATTTTAATTGCCGCTTCGTTCGCTTCCGTACCCGAAGTTGAGAAATAAAATTTTTCTAATCCTTTCGGCAAAACTTCGAGCAAAAGTTTGCTAAGTTCGGCGCGCACGTCAGTTGCGAATCCGGGCGCCGCGTAC
>JAJYMU010000290.1 GCA_021786655.1 Bacteroidota bacterium | reverse complement strand
TTTCCGTCAGTAAAAGTATTTGGTTTAATAACTGAGTTTACTCCTCAAATTAAATTTAATAAAATTTTATGAGTCTACTCTAAAAAGGTATTTCAGTTGCCCAAAAGTTACGATTCCGGTATAAATTAGCAGTAGAAAAATTTGAAAATGACCTTTTTAGATTCGCCTCATTAATAATTTTAATAAAGTGGGATACACAATGAACCTGGTGAAAATCAATGATGCGTTAAAATGTGATCTCCGGCAAGTATTCTATTTGATATTTGCTGCTAGAATTGATGAAAAACTAAACAATTGTCACTTTTGTCTTGCCGTAAAACCAACCACATCTTTTTACAAAAAACCACTGCATACAACGTAGTCCTGCCCGGTTAAATTAGCACCAGAAATTAAACTGGAGCAGAGATGAACATTTTGGTAGTAGATGAATCGAAAACAGTACGCGAAGCTTTGATCAGATATTTAGAGATAGAAAAATATTTTGACATTGTATTCGAAGTTGATATGGTAGAAGAAGCAAAAAGAATAGTACAAAGCATAAAGGTTGAAGTTGTTTTATTGGATATCCAACTGCATGACCAAAGCGGGTTGGAACTTGTGAATTATTGCAACAACAGTTATCACAAACCGACAGTGATATTGTGCTCGAACTATGGAATGCCTCAGTACAAAAACGTCTATGAGAAGTTATCAATAAATCACTTCTTCGATAAGTCGTCTGAACAATCTGAGCTAAAAAGATTTATTAAAAAATTGGCGTTGGATAATAAAAATAGTCTTAAACATGCTGTCTCTTAATAATAACATAACATATTAAAAGGTGGTAGATATGAAATGGCGAATTAATTTTTCAATTGGAGCTGCCTTGGCGGCAGTGATGGTTTTCACATTTGGTTGTAAAGATACGAGCAGTGATCCGTGGTCCGGGTCGAACAGTTCCAACCAAGCATTTATGAAGGTGACGGAAAAAAGTGCATCGGTAAATTCTTTTAAGCCGAATTATAATGAAGAGCAAGCAATGACACTTGCCGGCACACTGGGCAAAGATCTTTATCCTATTAAGATTGGTCAGCAAATGAAGTTGACTAATCAAAGTCTGACTCTTGTAAAAGACAGCACTACCGCAACCGGCACACTGGTTCAAAAATATGACGGCACACTTATAATCGTAGGATCGTTTCAACAACCTACAATTGGAATAAATCAACACGCAGACACTACAATTCAAAAACAGTTTTCAACGACAATTACGCGTATGGTAAAATTCCAGCGAATTGCAAATACCGGCAACGACACTACCGATTGGAAAGTAGCTGCGGTTTCACTTCCGAACGGAGGTACCGAT
This sequence comes from Bacteroidota bacterium, assembly GCA_021786655.1. Classification (GTDB taxonomy): domain Bacteria; phylum Bacteroidota; class Ignavibacteria; order Ignavibacteriales; family Melioribacteraceae; genus Fen-1258. Next base: position 8,551 of record JAJYMU010000290.1, on the reverse strand, counting down.
AGCTCAAGTGTGCAAATAACAAAAATAACACTGACGGCTCAGGACGGCTCGACATTGGTGATAGATGATCCGAATGCATATTTCTTTAATGTCGGCAGCGATAAGGAAAGCGATAATGAAGGAGATGATGATAACGATTACAACGAATATCATGACGGTATGACGATGGCTTATGGCGTCAACTTCGGAGAACATGGACATGGTTGGGGAAAACTTCTTACATGGTACAAAAAAAATCAGCCTGTAAAAATGTCAGTTGAGATTTTAAGTACTTCCAGCGATCCCGATTTCTTGACAATAACATACGGTGCTAAGAACAATGGAAACTTCAGAACAAAGAAAAAGTTTGATTTGGTATCGAGCACATTGCAAGGCAGTTACTATCAAAAAGTATATGAGATAAATTGGAATACACATTCCGATCATGGTAGAAAGCACGCTGTTATAAATGTAATGCCGAGATCTGTTGTGTACGATACAAATACAAGCGTCCAAGAAAGATCGTGGGGAATTCCTTACAGAGTAAAATAATTTGTCTCGTATAATTCAAAAAAAACTAACAGAGGTGAAAGGAGAATTACAAAATGAAAACGAGAATTAGCAGCAGAAATAAGTACATCGTAAGTGTAGTATTAATAGCATTAGCTTTTTCTTTATCCGCATGTTCTAAAGACAACAACCCGGTCGATTCGAGCGGGACATCAAAAGTAAGCGGAAGAATTACAACGACCAACGGAATGCCGAAGACAATGGCAAAAGCCGGTTCGGTAACAAGTTCCCAGGGAGGCACCCAAGGTGCAGCCGTTATTCTTGCTCAAGTGCAAGCAGACGGCTCGCTTAAAACTGTTTCAACGCAAACTGTTCAAACTGATGTTGACGGAAAGTTTACAGTTGAAACAAACGTAAGCGGCGCAAAAAACCTTGTCGTAGTTGCAACTCAGGGAACCACCGAATGGAAAGCGATTGTTTCATCGACTGTCCAAAGCGGAACCACGGTTTATGCACCGCCGCTAAGTGCGGAATCTACAACCGAAGCAGATCTTTTCATTAAAATGGTTGGACAAGGAATGTCGAGCGACGTAGATGAATCGGATCTGAAAATTTTGGTAAGCAATGAAGCTGCAATGCATATGGGAGGCAATGCTAATATGCAAATGCAGTTCTTGACAGCGCTGCAGGCAGGATATCAAGCGATGGTGCAGGCTTCGCAAAATTCTTATTTCGGTTTTACTGCTGCGCAATTTCAAGCAATGATGAGCGCGAAAGACGATGCTGCAGCAAAGCTTGATGCTGCAATGTACATGTCGGGTGATACCGAAGAGGAAACCGACAATGACATGAACGATTATGAAGGCACAGTTCTTTCAACTTATGCGTCTCAAAATATAAACGTTTCAGCATATGCTGAATTGATGAGGATCGGTTTGACCGCGTTTGTAAATTCGACCTCAACAATGGATGCTCAAACGCGATTGGCAATTGTCAGAAGTTTTTATAAACGCTATTCCTTTGTCCTCAGCTTTTCAATGAAGCAGCAATTTCAAGCAGCCGGAGCTGCAGATGCACAAATAAGCGCTGCTACATCAGCCGGTGCGACTTTATTTGGTTCGATAAAAAGCAGCACTGACCTAACACAAATCTCAGATGCGTTCGTTCAGTATCATTCATCAATTGAATCACAATTGAAAGTTACACTGAGTACCTACGCGACTTTGATCGATACAATTGATGCTAACATTAACGCGAGCGGCGGCGCAAAAGATGTTTTAAGCGCTGCGTTGAATGTTTCCACTTCTTTCGATACGGTTATTAATGCGTACGTAACTTTCTTCACCGCGGTAAAAACGGCTGTTCAAGCAACTTTGGTAGGCGCGTCTTCAACACAAGTTAGCGCCGCAACTCAAATATTGATTCTTGCGAATATGAATTAGGAAACTGAAAGGATGGAGCCGAGATAAGGCTTCATCCGCATTTTTAGTAAACAAAATCAAAATCATAAATAAAGAAGGAGAGAACAAAATGTTGCTACAGAAAAAACAGTTGCTGAAAAGGATCGAAAACATTTTCATTCTCCTGTTGTTTTCATTCCTACTGTGGAATCCTATGAATGCAAAAGCGGACGGAAGAGTTGATATCTCCGGAAGCATTCAGGTGAAAACCGATTCCAGCATTACAGTGAATTCAATAGAAGTACTTGTCAATTCATCGACACAGATTACCGGCAGAATGCACAGCACGGTTTTGTTCGATAGTCTTAAGGTCGGCAGCGTTGTACACATCGAGGCGCTTTCTCAATCTAACGGTTCGCTGCTGGCTATTAGAATTGTACTTTCAGATATAAAACCCATTGTAGAATTTGAAGGCTCCATCACAGCTTTAACCACAAACTCATTTACGGTAAACGGAACAGAGGTATTTGTCGATTCAACTACAGTTATATACACTCAGTACCATGCTTCATTGAAGTTTGCCGATCTCAAAGTCGGCGACAAAGTTTCAGTTAGAGCATCTCTGCAAAACGGCGGAAGTTACTTAGCTGTATCCGTAAAGGTGATTACAAAAAATTCTCAACAGGAAATCGAGTTTGAAGGAGTTGTTCAAGAAGTGACATCAAATTCTATTAAGGTGCATGATACCGTTTTCTTTGTGGACAGCTCAACGGTAATTCTAAAAGAGGAAATGGGTATTATTAAGCTTAGCGACATAACAGTGGGAGATCAAGTTGACGTGAGAGGATTTTTGAAATCTGATTCAACTTATTTAGCGTTAATAATAAAAGTTGAGAACGACAATCATGCGCAGAAATTTTTGGAACTTGACGGAGCGATTACTGCAATTACGTCTAGCAGCTTTACCGTAAGCGGCGTAACATGCAGCGTCGATTCCAGCACCGTATTCTTTGCCGAAGGGGGAACGATGCTTAGCTTTTCCGATTTGAAAGTTGGCGACCGTGTTGAAGTGCAAGCTTCGCTTCAAACAAACGGTACCTACACGGCAGTTAGAGTAAAATTGGAAAGCGATTCATCACAGCATGGTTTTGAAGTTGAAGGTTTGATTCAAGCAGTCGGCGCGGATAGCGTTACGGTTGGCGGTTATACGATACATGTCAACGCTCAAACAAAAATCTACAACCAATTTAAACAAAGCATTGCATTCGGTGATTTAACCGTGGGAACCTATGTAGAGATTAAAGCTTACTTGCAGAACAACATTTATTATGCGAGCCGCATAAAAGTTAAGGACCACAGCAAAGCACAAATTCATGTTACCGGCTCAATCGATAGCATAAACGGCGTTACATTAACCGTAAAAGGTACGGCATTCACCACCGATCAGAACACGGAATTCTTGGACAACAATAGAAACACGATTACGATTAATGATCTGAAGGTTGGTCAGATAGTAACTGTTGAAGGCACAGTTCAGGGTCCAAATCAATATTATGCTGTTCGAGTTAGAGTAAATGATTTCTGGCGTCCATTCATAGTAGTAGAAGGAACGATTGATTTACTGACCGCAAATTCATTAACCGTATCGAACAAGACTTTTCTTGTTGATTCAGCTACAGTTTTCAAAGGCAACGGAAACGGTGTGGTTACTTTCTTAAGCCTAACGCTGGGATTGAAAGTGGAAGTTAAAGGCGTTCTGGATGCCAACGGTAATTTGGTTGCCAAACTTATCAAAGTTCATTCGAACAATGAGTTTGAGGTTTCCGGCAAGATTGATTCTCTTGGAACAAGTCAATTGTTTGTTGCCGGACTCACATTGACTACTGACCAAAACACAATCTATTATAGTGAGTTTGGTAAAGTGGTTACGTTCGATAGTCTGAAGGTTGGGCAGTTTGTTGAAGTGCGATATACCAAGCCAAGTGCGGGTACAAATCTTGCCGTTAGAATTGAGGTTGAGAGCCAACCCAACTCAGTTGTATTCAACGGCGTTGTAACTTCATCAACATCAACCACGCTTCAACTTTCGGTTCCTTCGTTCACACTAAGCGGCAGCACAGTGTTTATCAGTTCATCATACACGCAGATTCAATCTTCATCGATTCAGGCCGGACAAACTGTGACTGTTTGGGCTAACCAGAATCCAAACGGAAGCTATAGCGCAACTCAAGTTCAGCAAACTTCCGGCACCGTTACTTCTGTTGAGGGCGGCAGCAAGGAAACTATTCCAACTACGTTCGAGCTTAAGCAGAATTATCCGAACCCGTTTAATCCTTCTACGAACATCAGCTTCACTATGGCTAAGCCGGATAATGTTACGCTGAAAGTTTTCAACGTGATAGGTCAGGAAGTTGCAACGCTGATCAACGGTCCAATGGATGCCGGTTCTCACGTTGTCAATTTCAACGCGGCTAATCTGGCATCGGGTATTTACTTCTATCAATTGAAAACCGGAAGTCAGATTGCAATTAAGAAAATGGTTTTACTAAAATAAGTAGTTGACCCCATAACTGCAGGATGGAAGACAAGCTCGCTTTCGCTTCGGCGACGCAGGTCTACTCGGTTTGTCTTCCGTCCCTTTTTAACACATTGTATATCAAAATTTATTTAGGAGTTTTAATGAAATATCTTCTCTCAGCAGTTTTTTTTCTGATTACTTTTTTTGCGGTTCAAAATGTGGAAGCGCAAACCAGAAAATTCGGATTGGGCGTAATAGTAGGCGAGCCGACGGGTTTGAGCGCAAAACTTTGGCTATCGCATGAAAACGCTTTGGCATTCGGACTTGGCTGGTCTGTTGAAGGTTATAGAATTAACGGTTTTGATCCGGATTATGATCGTGCGACGCGGACTCATTTTCATGTAGATTACCTTTGGCATTCTTATACTGCAATCAACAGCCAGTTCCCGTTGTATTACGGAATCGGAGGAAGAATAAATACCGGTCCGCAGTACTCAGGCACGTTTGCGGTTAGAGGTATCATTGGTTTAGAATGGCTTCCGCGCTCGACTCCGATCGACATATTTCTGGAATTAGTTCCTACACTTCAACTCGTCAGCTCTACCGGATTTGGTTTTGATGCCGGATTCGGCGCCAGATTTTTCTTTTAGAAGTTTTCGTTTTACGGTTTTTACGAGAAAGTTAAGAAACGAAAATTACTTTTTAGCAGTTCTAATTAACCGTTATTCATAAAAAGAGGAGAAGGGTTTATGAGGAAGAGTATAATCAAAATAATGATTGCAATTGTATTTATTGGAATTGCAATGATCGGTATCTCCGGCTGCAGCGGAGTATTGGATGAACAACTTGCGGAACTTGAAACGCTTCGCTCGGAAGTCAAATCTCTCAACAGCGAAGTCGGTTCGCTGAAAGATCAAAAAGCTGCATTAGAAAAAGAAATAGCGGAAAAAAATTCGAAACTTGACGAGTGCGCAAAGCTGAAAACCGAAACTCAAAAGAATCTTGAATCAATCGGAAAATAGTATTTATAGTCAATCAACAAAAGGAGGATTTATGAAACCGAATAAATATTTTTTAGTACTTGCAGCGTGCACACTCCTCTCAATAAATATTCTTGCGCAGGATAACAAGGATATGACTAAAGACGAGTGGCAGCAGGAAATGAATCAGTTAACTGAACAAAAGGCGTCTTTAACAAAACAGAACGATGAGTTGAAAAACGATATTGCAAGTCTTACGAAAACAAGAGACGGACTTCAGACATACGACGATTGCGTCAACGGCGTTTACGCAATGCTAGGCACGGATAAAGCCGGCGTTGACGATTTCAGAAATCGGCTAAGCGCACTCTCGTCTAACATAGATGCGCGTGCGGGGAAGAAGGCGGACTTGCAAGCACAGCTGGATGCGATGAAGAAAAATAAAATAAGCGCTCTGCCGGAATTTTTTGATGAGGTTCACAGCCGATTGCAAAGCAAGCTCGATGCGTGGATTGAGAAACCGAAAGAAATGTCACACACTGTGGTAAGGGGCGATTGTCTCTGGAACATCGCTAAGGAAAAGGATTACTACGCTAACGCATTTGCATGGCCGGTTATTTATAAATCCAACCGCGACCAAATTAAAAATCCGGATCTAATCTATCCGAAGCAAATATTTAAGATTCCTTATTTGAGCGATGAAGAGCAGAGCAAGTATGATAAGATTAGAAGAAATTATAAACCCGCTCCGCCGACTGAATCTCAGCAATCGGCAAAACGGTAATTGAAGAATAGTTTAGAATGATTTGTGAAAAGAAATTAGAGACTGCCGCGGAAGTTCGCGGCATTCTTTCTCTGCGGGAATATTTCGACATTACATTTAGGTTTTTGTTGACGGTGAAAAATAAAAAGTCGTTTGGCAAAATATTGCTGTTGAGTTTCTTGCCGATGATGGTTTTTCTTTCTGTGTCATGCAGCAGTGTTGTACATGATAGACTTAACGGCGGATTCGAAAATAATTTTGAAGACGATAATCCCGACGGTTGGACATCGAATCAACTGCCCCAGACGGCTAAGTACGCGCGCTTGGAGGTTGATAATTCCGTAGCGCACAGCGGGGACAAATCAATTTCTATTTCAATCTCTAAAATCCATCCTTCGACCAACACGGTTTACAATTGGGTGCGTAGAGTTGACGGTTTGAAACCGGCTGTTTACGAATTGAGCGGCTGGATAAAAACAGAAGGAATAAAAAGTTCGCCTTTCATTGAAGTGGAATGCTGGAACGCCGAAAACAAAATGTTGGGCAGCGCAACAACGGAAACATTGCATCCGGTTACGGGAACGCAAAACTGGAAACAAGTTAAAACACTTTTCAAAATTCCTCCCGGCACAACTAAAGCGCTGATAATTGCCGGCATCGGAAGCTCGCAAAACTCCGGCGGCAAAGTTTGGTTTGACGATATAAATATTGCCCCAGTCAAAAAGTAACATCGCCCAAAACAAAAGCATTGAACAATTACTTTTTTTGTTATATGTTAAAAATAGAATAGGGGAGGTGGGTTGTGGGGAAAATGTCCATAAGCTTATCTCAATATTCAATTTAATTTTTTTTGTTCCATTAATGTAGGAGTAATAAAGTGAAGAGAGTAATGATGTTGACATTTCTTTTAGCCGGTTCAGCTACTGCACAAAATTATCAAGAATCTGCAGTTGAAATATTTTTTGGAAGGATCCCAAGTGCAAGAACTGAAGCTATGGGAAGAATAGTTACTCTGGATTATGATTCTTATTTTGTTTCCAATTCAAATCCTGCTAACCTGATTAACTCATCGGGTGTGGCGTTATTTTATTCCCATAGCTCACCGTTTTATCTGGCAAAAGATTTAAACTACCATTTTGCCGGGGCGACATATAACAGTAATAAATACGGCGCGTTTGGGTTTAATGTTGCTGCCATTGATTACGGGATGGTTGGGTATAGTAATCCAGATTTGCCAATAGCTTATTATCGTGCCACTAGGACAGTATATACTGTTACATATGCAAACAGTATAAATGGATTATTCAACTATGGAGTGAGCGGAAATTTGTTTGTTGACGGTTTAGCACAGAATGCGAATTATCAAAGCACGTTTTTTGAGATAGGGTTTTCACGATCATTTACTTTGATCAACAATTCAAATATAAATTACAATTTAGTAGCTGCGACGCAGATGAAAAATATTTTCAATCAAGCAATAGACTATTCCTCGCAAAAAGAGTATTTCCCTTCAATCTTTAGGTTTGGAATATCGAATTCGATCCAATTCTCAGAACAATCGATTTACTCAAAAGCATATTTAGTAGGATTCATTCTGGGTTTTGAATATCAAGATTTGCTTAATTCACAATACCGAACAGCGTTTAAAATTGGAAGCGAGCTTTCGCTGCTGGATATTTTATTTTTTAGAGCGGGCTTCTACAATGAAAAACAAGTCATGTATGTTAACAGTAAAGACAAGTTTGAAAGTTTCACATACGGTTTTGGTGTTAAAATTAAGTTGGAAGATTTTTCACCGTCACTTTTGCCTTTGACAATACAACTTGATTATGTGAATATGGAGCCGCCTTCTTATGTAACGGATATAAAACATTGGCAAAATTTCAATACTATAAACATAATTTTGAATTATAGATTTAACTAATAATTGATCGATGTGTTACAGTATCACATTCGCAACCGCTTGACGCAAAACAACATTGAACAATTTCATTTATGTTGTAGGTCGATCACTCTGATCGACCTAAAGTGTGGTATGTAGGTCGAAATTAATTCCCGCTTAGTAGCAGGAGAGGTTCGACCTGCAAATTTGAATTCATTTTTGCCAAATAAATTTCGTTTGGAAGCAGTGTAAAGCTGGTTAAAGATTGTAAAAAGTCACTCGCGGGGGTTGGAGAATGGTTAGCGGGGAGCGCGAAATGGTTTGAAGGAGCCGTGGAGCCGCTTGCGGGGCAGTGGAAACGGTTTGCGGGAGGTTAGAAATGGCTTGGAGGGGAATAAAAATCATTTGCGGGGGATGCAGAATGACTTGCGGGAGAAAAAAAAATCGTTTGACGGCTGGTAGAAATGGAATTCCGGTGACTAAAAATCATTCGCGGAACAGAAAAAATGGTTTTTTGAT
>JAJYMU010000014.1 GCA_021786655.1 Bacteroidota bacterium | reverse complement strand
AAAAGGGAAGAAGAACGGTTGTGGATTTGATCGAGACAAAACAAAAGATTTTTCCGGTTGGAAGGCTGGACTACAATACTACCGGAGTGCTTCTTCTTACGAACGACGGCGACTTTACGAATTTTCTTACTCATCCAAAGAATCATGTGCCGCGTGAATACAAGGTGACGCTCAATAGGGAATTAACCGAAGAAGATAAGCTGAAATTTTTAAAGGGAATAACTTTGGACGGCAGAAAAAGTCGTTTCAAAGAAATTAAATCTTTGAGTAGAAAAGATTGGAAAAGAATCTCGGTAACCACTGTCGAAGGAAGAAATCATTTTGTGAAGAACATGTTTTCCGCGCTCGGCTATTTTGTTGATCAACTCGAACGGATCAGCTTCGGAAATTTCACTGTTAAAGGAATGCCGGCGGGCGGATACAGAAAATTATCTTACAGCGAGATCGAAAAAGTTTATGAAACATTTGGCAAGTAAAACATTCGTAGTGCTTTTAGTTTTTGCGTCGGTAGCGTTAGCGCAGAAAGATACGCTGCTGACGAAGAAAAACAATTCGAGTATAAGCACGTTGAGCGAACTTCGTGATCAGCTCGATGATTACTTTAACGATCCGAATTTCAACGATGCCTTCATAGGCGTCGTTATCAAATCACAGAAGACAGGCGAAGTTTTATATAAAAGAAATGCCGATAAACTTTTTATCCCGGCATCCAACATGAAACTTTTTACTTCGTCTGCAGCGTTAATACTACTTGGTTCTGATTACCAGTACGAGACAAATTTATTTGTGAACGGGAAAATTAAAAAAGGCGTTTTGCAGGGCGACTTGATTGTGCAAGGTTCCGGCGATCCGTCAATCTCCGGCAGATTTTACGATGGAAACGTTACAAAAGTTTTTGAGAATTGGGCGGACACGCTTAAGTCCAAAGGAATTTGGGTAATCGACGGAAATATTTTCGGCGACGATTCTCTTTTCGATAACGTCGGTTTGGGTAAAGGTTGGGAATTGGATTACGAATCGGAATGGTTTGAGGCTCCGAGCGGAGCGTTGAGTTTCAACGATAATAGTTTAGAAATTAAAGTTGAACCTACCGAACCAAACTTTCCGGCGAATGTAATTTTAACTCCCGATACAAAATATGTTACGCTCGCGGCAAAAGTCGTTACCGTTGAAGGCGAACCTGAAGTCCCAATTTCAGTTTCCCGACTGCGAGGAACAAATTTAATCAGCATCACCGGAGAAATTAAGAAAGGCGCTCAACCTTTTGTTGATCGCATTTCCGTTTCCGATCCTACGATGTACTTCTTAACAGTGATGAAAGAAGTTTTCGAGAAGAAAGGTATTGTCGTTAAAGGCAAAGTTGGACCAATCGAAAGTTCCGATAAACCGATCGACTACGATGATCTTACGCCGATTCTTGATCACCGATCTTTATCATTGAAAATGCTGATAAAGGAATTGAACAAGAACAGCAATAATTTTTACGCCGAGCAGATTCTTAAAACCATCGGTTCGGAAATTTACAATTACGGTTCCATTGACGAAGGCGTGAAAGCGTGCAAAGAAATTTTCAGTTCTATGGGAATTAACACGGACAACATGGTTATGGCGGACGGCTCCGGTTTATCAAGATTGGATTTGGTTACACCGCGCCAAATTGTAAATTTGCTTTCGTACATGGCAAAGAGCGAAGTCTTCGATGAATTTTATGATTCACTGCCGATTGCCGGTGTTGACGGAACATTGATCGACCGGATGAAAAAAAGTTCTGCGGAAAATAACGTTCACGCTAAAGCCGGATACAACAATAATGTTTCTTCGCTTTCCGGCTACTTAACAACGGTTTCCGGCGAGCGTTTAATTTTTTCGATTATCATAAATAATTTTTTGGCGCCGCCGGCGTTAGCAAATTATATTATGGACAGCGTTTGCAACCGGCTGGTAAATTTTTCACGAAATTAATTTAGCTAACCGATCATCTAGGAGGAAATTTGGATAACACTAATCAACCGGTTCAACCGTCCGGCGGACAAGAACCAGATTACAACACTCTTGTTCAACGACGACATGAAGAATTGAACGAACTGCTCAACAAAGGAATTTTGCCGTTCGCATACAGTTACGATGTTGATAATTATTCTGCCGCAATCAAAAATAATTTTGAACAGTATGAAAATAAGACTGTAAAGATTGCCGGAAGAATAATGGCGATTAGGAGAATGGGAAAAGCTTCCTTCGCGCACGTTCAAGATAAAGACGGGAAGATTCAGATTTACTTGAAGAAAGATGATGTAGGTGAGTACTACGACGTTTTCAAACTTTTGGATATCGGCGATATCATCGGCGTGGAAGGATTCGTTTTCAAAACCAAGACGGGAGAAATTTCTGTTCATTCGAAATCGTTTGTGGTTCTTACTAAATCAATCCGTCCGATTCCGATTGCAAAGGAAACGATTGACGAACAAGGAAATAAAATTGTCCACGACCAATTTGCGGACAAGGAACTACGCTACCGTCAACGCTATCTCGATTTGATTGTAAATCCGGAAGTGAAAGAAGTTTTCAAGACGCGTTCTAGAATTGTTACCGAGATTAGAAAATATTTGGATGAAAATAATTTGGTGGAAGTCGAGACGCCGATTCTGCAGCCGTTATACGGCGGCGCAACCGCGCGACCGTTCGTAACGCATCATAATGCGCTCGATATCGAACTGTATTTACGAATTGCCGATGAACTCTATCTCAAGCGTTTAATCGTCGGCGGATTTGACGGCGTTTACGAAATATCGAAAGATTTCAGAAACGAAGGAATGGATAGAACTCACAATCCAGAATTCACGATGCTTGAATTGTACGTTGCGTATAAGGATTACGTTTGGATGATGGAATTTGTTGAGAACATGGTTGCAAAACTTGCTCAGAATGTTTTCGGTAAAACGGAATTCGAGATTGAAGGGAACAAAATTAATTTCAATCCGCCGTGGCAAAGAATTTCTATGGTTGACGAGTTGAAAAATAAAGTCGGCATCGATGTACTTGCAGCATCTAACAACGAGCTTATCAAAATATTAAAAAGTAAAAATGTTGATTTGGAAGGTGTAGAAAGCAAAGGCAAGCTGATCGATCTGCTTTTCGAAGCAACGATTCAGCCGAATTTGATTCAGCCTACATTTGTTGTTGATTACCCGATTGAACTTTCTCCGCTTGCAAAGAAGCACAGAAGCAGAGAAGGACTTGTTGAACGCTTCGAAGGTTTTGTTCTAGGAAGAGAGATTTGCAATGCATTCAGCGAACTGAACGATCCGATCGATCAGAGAAACCGTTTTGAAGCTCAGGTAAAAATGCGCGAGGAAGGCGACGAAGAAGCTCAGCCGATCGATGAAGATTTTATCCGCGCTATGGAATACGGAATGCCGCCGACCGCGGGTTTAGGCGTCGGAATCGATAGACTCGTAATGCTGTTCACAAATCAATCGTCAATTCGCGACGTATTGTTGTTTCCGCAAATGCGTCCGCAAAAGTAAATTATCAAGTCATCAAAGGTTAAGATGAAAAATATTTGGAAACAGCTGCCGATCTTTTTGCTTGTGCTTGTGATCGGCGTTTATCTTGGTATAAGATTTTCGAATTCACTTTCTAAAGAAAGAAGACAGCTGAATAAATTTGAAAAGATTTTCGGCTACACCGAAGATTATTACGTGGATTCGGTAAAGAGCAAAAAGTTGGTTGAAGATGCGATACGGGGAATGTTTAGCGAACTTGATCCGCATACGGTTTACATTTCGCCGGAAGAAGAGAAAACATCGGAAGAAGAATTCAGAGGAAACTTCGAAGGCATCGGCGTTGAATTTCAAATTATTAACGACTCTATCACAGTAGTATCGCCAATCACTGGCGGACCGAGTGAAAGTGTCGGCATTATTTCCGGCGACCGTATTGTGAAAATCGATGGAACAAACTGCGTCGGTTGGAAGAACGAACAAGTTATGAAACGTCTCCGCGGCAATAAGGGCACCGGTGTTGATCTCACAATATTTCGTCCTTCTTCAAGATCGCTGATTAATTTTCATGTGGTGCGCGACAAAATTAACTTGTATTCAGTAGATGCATCGCTGCTGTATGATAACGAAACCGGGTATATCAACCTAACGCGTTTTTCCGAAACGACTACAGATGAAATGACCGCAGCGTTAAAAGATTTGTCAGCAAGAGGAATGAAGCGTTTGGTTTTGGATCTTCGAAATGATCCAGGAGGTTACTTAGCCCAAGCATCAAACATTGCCGATATGTTTCTCGACAACAACAAAATGATAGTTTATACCAAAGGCAGAATAAAAGATTTTGATGAAGAGTTCCATGCGTCGAAAGCATATCCTTATGAGAAGATTCCGCTGATCGTGCTGGTGAACCGCGGAACAGCTTCGGCAAGCGAAATTGTTTCCGGTGCAATTCAAGATTGGGATAGGGGATTGATCGTTGGCGAAACTACCTTTGGCAAAGGACTCGTGCAAAGACCGTTTGAGTTTTCCGACGGTTCCGCTGTTAGAATTACAATTGCAAGGTATTATACTCCGTCTGGCCGGGAAATTCAGAGAAGCTACAAAGACAAGAAGAAATATTTCGAAGAAGTTATGGATCGTCAAGAACTGCAAGGTGAAAATGTAGATCACAAAACGGAAAAAGATTCTACCAAACCGAAGTTCAAAACAGCGGGCGGAAGAATTGTTTACGGCGGCGGAGGAATAACGCCGGATTATTTTGTGGAGAATAGAAAAGTTTCGAACTATTCGGTTGAGTTGAGGAAGAACAATGTTTATTACCAGTTCGTCAGAAAGTTGATGGATAAGAACGGTGCGCAGATCAAGAGCAAGTATCAAAATAATTTGCAGAAATTTGTGAAAGAGTTTCAGATAAGCGACGAGCAGATGCAGAGTTTCATAAAATTTGCAGAATCACTAAAAGTTAAGTACGATCAGAAAGGCTACTCTGCGGATAAAGAAGAAATTCGCGCGCGGCTAAAAGCATTCGTTGCAAGAGACATGTTCAAAAATAACGGCTGGTATCTGACGCTTCTTCAGCTTGACCCGCAGTTTCAGAAAGCAATGTCGTTGTTCGGAGAAGCTTCGCGGATAGCCGGACTTTCCAAATGAACAATCTTAAAGGATTGAATGAGCAGCAAAAGTAATCAAGAGATTAGCACAGTCGTTCAAAAAGAAATAAGACTTTTTCCTTACGGAAATTCTTTTCCCAAACTTCACAAATCTGTATTTCTCGCTTCAGGTGTAAAAATTATCGGCGACGTTGAAATTGGAGAAAATTCCTCCGTCTGGTATAACAGTGTTGTGCGCGGCGATGTAAATTTTATTAAGATTGGATCGATGACAAACGTACAGGACGGCTCGGTGCTTCATGTTACGCACGACAACTTTCCGTTGGTTATAGGAAACAGAATAACAATCGGACACAGCGTTACGCTCCACGGCTGCACTTTGAAAGATTCTTGCCTGATTGGAATGAGAGCGGTTGTTCTTGACGGTGCCGTGATTGAAGAAAATGCAATGGTTGCCGCTGGTTCGGTTGTAAAGGAAGGATTTATTGTTCCAAGAGGAAAACTTGTAGCTGGAGTTCCGGCGAAAATTGTTCGCGATCTGACTGAAGAGGAGATGAATGAACTCGACGATGCCGCTGAACGTTATGCCGAGTATACAAAAATCACGCTTGAATCTTTAAGGAAAAATAATTATCAAACTGAGTGGTAATTGAATTGAAGAATGTTTTTGTTAACGTTGAGAAAGGTTTTGCGCTGAATAAACGGAAAGTGCATCAAGTTTTGTCTCTCGTGTGCAGCGAATTAAACATCGGCATTTCGGAAATGGAAATTAATTTCGTTTCTTCAGAGACGATGCTCGCGGTTAACAAGAAGTTTTTGAATCATAACTATGACACCGACATAATCACCTTTGATTATTCGAGCGAAAGGGATAATTTAGACGGCGAAATTTTTATTTCTTTAGCGCAAGCTGAAAAGAACAGCAAACTTTTTCATGTTTCTACCGATAATGAATTGTTAAGATTAATCGTTCACGGTGTATTGCATTTGATTGGTTATGATGATAAAATTGCTGCCAGAAGAAAAGTTATGAAAAAACGGGAAGATCAATTAGTCGAAAAGTTTCAAAAGAACGTTAGGAGTTTGATAAAATAAATATGCCGGTAAGAATTGTAGAAATATTAGCTAAGATATTAGAAGGATTGAGCAACAACTCGTCTCTCGAAGAAGTAAACCGTACATTAGTGAGCACTCAGCGCTTTGATAAAAAGATTTTAGGCATTGCTTTCAGTCTGATATACGATAAGATACTTTCGAGGAAGGGGAGTGATGTGAAGACAAGAATGGAAACTGAAAAAAATATACGAATGTTGTCTGAAGAGGAAAAAGATATCCTAGGGATAGATAACTATAATTATTTGTTACACCTGATAAACGTCGGGTTGCTTGATTATGCAAATCTTGAATCGATACTAGAGCAGGTTGGAATGTTTCCCGATAACAGGATCACACGAAAAGAAATCAACTGGATTATTCTTCTATCTTTGGTAGAATATGATGCCAGTATCCTTCCGGGCAGCAGACGAACTTTGTATTCGTCGGACACTGTCAATTGAGAGGTACTTCGAAAATGAGCAAAGATCTTATTCTTGTCGAATCGCCTTCCAAGGCTAAGACAATCAATAAATACGTCGGCAAAAGTTATGTAGTTGAAGCTACTGTCGGTCATATCAGAAATCTTCCTAAGACAAAATTAGGAATTGATATCGAGAATGGATTTGAACCGACACTTCTTAATATTCGCGGTAAAGGCGATGTAATTAAAAAGATTAAATCACTCGCCTCGAAATCTGGAATAATTTATATCGCAACCGATCCTGACCGCGAAGGAGAAGCTATTGCGCAGGACGTTGTGGATATTTTAGGAAAAGGCGCTGAAGAAAAAATTAAACGCGTTCTTTTTAATGAGATCACGAAAAAAGCCGTCAACGAAGCTTTGAAAAATCCGATCAAAGTTGACACACATTTAGTCATTTCACAGCGCGCGCGCCGCGTTATGGATAGAATCATCGGCTACAAGGTTAGTCCGTTTCTGTGGAGAGCTGTAATTGAAGCTTACGGCAGTTCGTTATCCGCCGGAAGAGTTCAGTCAGTTGCATTGAGATTAATCTGCGAACGCGAAGAAGAAATTGAAAAATTTATAGCTACAGAATACTGGTCTATCATTGCAGTATTCACAACCGACAAAGGGGAAGTAATAAAAGCAAAGTTGTACGAGGTAAACGGAAAACAGATAAAAGTTCCTCCGAAACCTCAAATGACCAACGAAGATTGGGATGAATTTCTTAAAACAAACTTTGCAATAACCAAACAAGATTTAGCTACTCAAATTGTTGAAAGCTTAAAGCAGAAAAACAACTACCGCATTTCCGATCTTACCAAAAAAGAAAGTCGTAGAAATCCGTATCCTCCGTTTATCACAAGCAGTTTGCAAGTAGAAGCTTCCCGGAAACTCCGGTACCGTCCCAGAAGAACAATGATGCTTGCTCAGCAACTATACGAAGGTATCGATCTCGGTCCGGAAGGCACAACCGGTTTGATTACTTACATGAGGACCGATTCGACAAGGTTAAGTGAAGAAGTTGTAGCTGAGGCGCGGCAGTTTATCGGCGATAAGTATGGAAAGAATTATCTTCCTGATGGGCCGAAAAGTTATGAACAGAAAAACAAAAAAAATGTTCAGGATGCACACGAAGCGATCAGACCAACTTCGTTAAAGTACACGCCGGATTTTGTAAAAGAATATTTGGATGAAGCGCAGTTTAAACTATACGAACTTATTTGGAAACGTTTTATTGCTTGCCAGATGGAAGCTGCGCGATTGGAGACAACTACCGTCAGCATTTCTGCCGACGAATATGTTTTTCGAAGTTCCGGTACGACAATTTTGTTTGATGGATTTTTAACATTGTACGATGAAGAACTTGAGGATCAAAATGATCAAAACGGAAACGGCGGATTAATCCCAGCCGGCTTAGCGATTGATCAGAAAATGAATCTTCAAGAGCTTACGCCAAATCAACATTTCACAAAACCGCCTCCGCGTTATACTGAAAGTTCGCTGATAAAAGAGTTGGAAAGCAACGGCATTGGTCGTCCGAGTACTTATGCTATGATTATGGGAACAATCATTGACCGAAAATACGTTGAGCAGATTGAACGGAAACTTGTTCCTACGCCGCTTGGTAGAAAGGTTAACGGAATATTGGTGCAATATTTTTCAAATATTTTTAATGTGAATTTTACCGCCAAGATGGAAGATGAACTTGATTTGATTGCCGATGGGGAGATAGGGTACTTGAACGTGCTGAATGATTTCTACGAGCCGTTTTCTAAAACATTGAATGAAGTGGAATCGAAACTTGAAAAAATAAAATGTGATAAGTGCGGCGGCGACATGGATATCAAAATCGGTCGCTACGGAAAATATCTCGCTTGCACTAATTATCCGGAATGTAAGAACATTAAATCATTGAAAGAATTTGGTCCCAACGGTGGGGAACCGGAATTCACCGGTGATACTTGTCCAAAGTGCGGTTCACGCACAGTATTTCGAGAAGGAAAATTCGGAAGATTTATCGGCTGCGAAAAATATCCGGATTGTGATTTTACAAAAATCGTTACACTTGGTTTGAAATGCCCCAAGTGTAGCGAAGGCGAAGTAATAACCCGCCGAACGAAACGCGGAAAGATTTTTTACGGATGCAACAGGTATCCGGATTGCGATTTTGCCAGCTGGACTCTTCCGAAAGCTAAAGAAGAGGAAGAACCTAGTTCTTCTGATGAAGAATACTAATTATTCAAACACTGCACATGAAGCAACTTGATCTAAAAACAGTTGCAGACGAGATGCTTTCGGAAATGTCGGGAATAACACGTGCATCCGAAAACACTCTTGAAGCATATTCGCGCGACATCAAAGAATTCGTGAACTTCTGTAGCGAAAAAGAGATCAACTCGATCGACCGAGTAAGCGAACGCACGATTCGCCATTTCATAATCCGGCTCAATGAAAATGAATCAACCAAAAGTACAATTTCAAGAAAACTTTCCTCTTTACGGCGGCTGTTTTTGTTCGCAATAAAAAACGAATACATTGAAAAGAATCCCATCGATAAAATTCCGAATCCTAAAGTGACGAGGAAATTACCGGAAATCATTAATGTTGATTCTTATTTGGAAATTTTTAGTTTGGTTGATAAGGAAAATGAAGTTAAAGAATCGAGGCAGATCAAAGCCATTTTTGAATTATTGTATGGTTGTGCGTTGCGTGTTTCGGAATTGTGTTCTTTAGATGTGGGCGATGTCGATTTTCACGGAATGAGCATTCGCGTTCTCGGTAAAGGTTCTAAAGTTCGAGTCGTTCCGTTGGGTTCGAAATCGGCAGAAGTTCTAAAGGACTATCTTGGCACGCTTTCGGCAAAATCACATTCAGTCCCATTGTTTGCAGAAGAAAACGGGGAGCGCATCACGCGTCATTATGTTTATCGGTTGGTAAAAAAATATCTTTCAAAAGTAACGGACATTGATAAAAAAAGTCCTCACATTCTGCGTCACAGCGCAGCAACGCATATGCTAGATAATGAAGCGGACATAATGGCGGTCAAAGAAATTCTTGGTCACGAAAATCTTTCAACAACACAAATTTATACTCACGTAAGTGTGGAGCGATTGAAAAAATCATATAAGAAAGCACATCCAAAATCTTAAAGGAGTCGTCATGAACATTCAAATAACATCCCGTAAGTTTCGTGCAAAAGATTCGCTAAAAGATTTTATTAAAAGCGAAGTGAAATCTCTGGAAAGATTTAACGATCAAATTTTAGACGTAAATGTTATATTGAGTTTTA
>JAJYMU010000187.1 GCA_021786655.1 Bacteroidota bacterium | reverse complement strand
GCCTCTTACGGAAAACATATCGTTGAAAGTATATTCGAATCCGGCATTAACACTCTCATAATCATTCGCAGGGTGTAATGCATCAACCGCAACCAGAAGTCTATGCATTTCCGATTTCAACGGTTCATACGATAATCCTACCCTGAAGTTAAGCGGCAACTCCCACTGATCGGTCGAGAGGTTAGCAGGAATCTGTCCGTTGTTTCCAGTGCTGTTAGGATTTGGATCGTACAAAACAAGCGTTGAGGTTCCATCGAGCTTCATTTTCGTTCCGAAGTTGGCAATTGACATTGCAAGAATAATTCCATCGAATGGAGTGCGGTAAATTACGCCCATATCAATAGCAACAGCGGTAGCGGAAGTTCTCCAGATTTGCTGCATCACAAATTTTGGATTGAAACCGATTGCAAAATTATCCGTTAAGTTAATTGCATAAGCAACAGAAAACATCGCATCGGTAACGCCAAAGGTTTCACCGGTTCCTTCAGGGTTATCGATTGTTCGAACCGGCATATCAGGAATGGCGGAAGAAAGAAAACTGACGCCGATTGCACCGTAACTGCCGAGATTATAAGACGCAGCCATATAATTGTAATTGATGTCTGCAATCCAGTTCGTATGATCGAACATAACAGAACCACCCTCAATTCTTGCAATTCCAGCCGGGTTCCAGAAAATTGCACTTGGATCATCGGCTACTGCAACAAAGGCACTTCCCATAGCAGTAGCTCTTGCACCTTGACTAATATTTAGAAATGGAGCTGCAGTGGTTCCTCTTTTAGAAACGTCCGAGACAAATGTTTGCGCGGAGATAGTTGCAACCGCCAACAGTAAAAACAAAATTATATTTACTTTTTTCATATTCACTCCACTGCTATTTGATGACCGCAAATTTGCCGATGTACGACCCAATACCAGGCGCATCAACATGAAATATGTATAATCCGTATGCTAAGTCCATTCCGTCTTCCGTGGTAAGATTCCACGAAAGCGAACCGTCTTCCGGACCGCCGCTTTTATCGAGAGTCTTAATTAACTGACCTGTAACAGTGTATACTCTAATCGTACATACTTGCGGAAGATGAATAAAATCTATTCTGCGTTCTCCTCGTCCCGAATAATTTAGATTTCTCTTTTCCCATGCATTCGCGCCAATATAAGGATTCGGAACAACTGCAATTCTATTTAGATCATTCTGCGCAAGAGAGGTTTCAACTTTTGCGCTCTTAGTTATGAATTGGAAATAATCTCCCTGATAAAAAGGTTTGGAAGTTGTAAACCGGAATATATCCCCTGGTTTTGGAGTTACATAAACAGGCGCGGAAGGAATCCGGTACTGAATCCTCCATGTTAATTTGAATTGACTGTTTACATATTCGATAATGATTAAATCATCGCCAAGATTAAATATGCCGTTCTTGTCATTGTCGAAAAATTCCAGCTGAACATCCGCTCCTCGAGTTAGATTTTTTGCTTTAACTTGAATTGGCTTTTTTGTGAATGGTGTTGTGTTGGTTTGTCCATCAGGCAACCACTCAAGTTCATAATCGGCAGGCCAAGCAATGTTTCTGGATGGAGAACTCTTATCCGGGATAACAGTCATATCAACGTTTGAAAAACCTTTTACCCATCCTTGAGATCTTATTGCACCGCTAGTATCATTTGAAACAGCCATAACTAAGCCATCAAACGGAGCGGTAAACTTGCCTGCGCCAATGTTTGTGGAATCAACATTTGGGATAATTGTTGTTTCCGTTCCGTTCATTGTTCTTGTAATTGAGAACGCCGTAGTTCTAAATTTGGATTCGGTTCCAGATGATGAAAAATTTACTTTGTAGATTGCACCATCCTGAACTTCGTTAGGATTAAGAACAAGCAAGTTCAGCTTACCGGTGCCGATACCCTGCGTAACAGAAGATAAATTTCCAGAGACTTGCGGGGGAACATATCCGGCAACGGCAGAATTCGGTGTAACTACGGCACAATTGATGTCAATAAATTTTATCGATCCGGAAAAATCTTGAGTGATAATTTTTGTTGTCTCTGTCGGTATTAAACCTTTCGTTCCGTAGTTAGGATCTCCTTGATCGTATGCAACCAGAGCATAATAATAAGTGTTTCCGTTTGTGACTGTTGAGTCGACAAATGAATGCTGCAATCCGGTATCGTTACCTCTCCAAAAATGTGCGCCGTTTATTCCAATAGGATCAGGACCTTTGATACCGTCTTTCAAATCGAATTGCGCAATAGGTTTCCAGTATTTTGGTTGACCTTGAGCATCGGTTATAATCTTTACGTCGTTGAATTCGGGTTCTTGACTTCTATAAATCAAATATCCCTCAAAATCACGCTTACGTAAGAACCGGTCGTAAGACTTTTCAGATATATCATCCCAGTAGAGAAATACTTTTTTGTCACCAGGTATAGCAGTCAAAGTTGGTTTATAAGGAGGTTGCGAGAAATTATAATTTGCATTATAGATTGCTTGAACCGTCTCTTTGTTAAAAACCATGTTGTCGTAATCGGTGCCAAAAACCAGAGCAACAGAGAATCTTTCTCTTAAGTTTTTGTGTAACGGAAAAGGACCCGATCCAAAAAGTATTTGAATGTTCGCATTTGCAAGCGAAGTATCAAATGTCGCATAACTCATTTTACGCCAAATAACTTCGTCGTTCTTTGGCCAGATAGCTGTTGGACCTTTATTAGATAAGCGCTCAATTACTAAGCTTGTTAAACCTATCTGATCAGATTCATCTTTATCTGTTTCATCAAAATTTGGTTCTCCGTGTGTAGGAACTCCATCACCTTCTCCTTCATCCGGACCAATATATTGAGGATCATCTGGGCCTACACCATCTTTACCCAAATCATCATTCAGTGGTTCACCTGGATCCCATTTACCGTTGTGATTCAAATCTGTATATGGCACCCAATCGTGATCATTATCTATATTATCGTCTCGTCGCTCATCAATCATTCCATCTTGATCGTTATCTATACCATCATAGCCGTTACCTGGAGATTCCAAAAATGCGTAACCAACGTAACCTGTTTTCCAGTTACCGGGAGGTGCAACACCGTCATGATCATAAGCATAAGCTATATCCAACAGAGTATTGTAAGATGCCATATCGTCGCCGTTATCATCTAGTCCTCCAACTCCGGTATCACAGTAGAATCCAAAATAAGTTGTATCATAGGTTACATCAGATAAGTTAACTATATCGAAATGGAAGAAAATAATATCCTCTGCAAGAACATGCGACCACTGAAATCCTCTAACTTCTTCTCTAATACCCAAGCCGCCTCTTTCAGGATATGCTGCAATCGGACTATACAAATAAGGAACTCGCTGATACTCTTTGTCTTGTGAATCGTCCATTACATAGTATGTTTCCAAATCAGCGTTCTGAACACCTCTACCAAAATATCCATACCAAAATCCATCCCAAGAAGGATCCGTGTGCGGAAGTGATCTGGGCCAAGAACTCGGCCAAGTTTTTGGCTTTGTGCTCATTGCAGGTTCTTCCGACGACGGACTTACATAACCAGGCAACGGTTCCATAACCCATAGTGCGCTGGTGACAGGATCAAAATCAACTTCTTCTCTGTAAGATGTTTCAGCAGGGTGAACAAGTTGTCCGTTACCGGGCGCCAAAACTGCCGCAGAAACAATGGGCGTACATCCGTCGATGTAATTATGTCCGGTTCCTTTAGGCCATTCACCCGAAGGTCTATCTGGCCACGTGCCCAACTGACCGTCGTTCGAAAAAATTGTACGGACCAAGTTTCCATCCATCAATCCTCTTTTCCTATACGTTTTATCGCCCACCGGCTCTTGCAAATACTTTTGGCGTTGTTCTTCAGACTGTGCCCAAGCCATGTTCACAAAAACAAGCAGAGTAAACAGGATCAGAATTTTTCTCTTCATTATAAACTCCATTTTCTAAAATCTATACTTTGCTTTTTAGAAACTAACATTAAATCCTAAACTTATCCTTCTAGGTGAGGAATAGTCTCCAGGATTTTTAAGATATTCATCAATTGTATTTCTACCTATAATTGTTCCTGCAAACTGAGTGTTTAGATCCACACCGGCTCTTCCGGTAGAGGCGCTCACACCGTATTCATTTTTAATATCGAACAAATTATAAACAAGTAAGAAAGTGTTAACATCAACTCCAAGAACTTTGAAGACTTTGTTTGCTTTCAGATCAACATTTAAGGTGCTGGGCTTTCTTCCTTGATTTTCAAAGCGCAATCCATTTGTATATCTGGCTTCCACAGTATATGGAGCCCCGCTTCCGTAACTCATTATCAATCCCGCTGTCCAATCGGTTGGATCGCCAACAGTTACAGATATGTTAAGTGTGTGAGTTTGGTCCCAATCAAGAGGAACAATTTTCTTATTCGCTTCTACAGGTGGATCTGCCTGATTATTATAGAAATTCTGCATCGGGTCTGATGCATTTCCCTGTGCGATCTGATAAGTATAATCGATTTTCGCAGAGAAGTAATCGGCAAATCGTTTATCAAGCGTGAGAACCAATCCTTTTACATTTCCATAATCTCTGTTAATAAATCTTCCGTATAGAAATCCTTCGTATGTTTTCAGAATATCCATTCCAAGCAAATTTCTTATATCGCTGTAATAAAGAGAAACATCGATTGATACATTTGGAAAAAGTACTTGCTGCAATCCGAGTTCGTACTTGACTGTTTTTTGAGCTTTTAATTCGGGATTTCCGACAATTGAAGAAAGAGCTGTTGTTTGATCGATCAAGTATTTGTAGTTGTTGTACAAATTTTCGAACGTAGGAATTTGGAAAAAGTGCCCGTACGAGAAGTGAATAGCGCCTTTATCTGAGATTGGAAACGAAACACCAAACCGTGGACTGACTTGATATTCTGATACTGCCTGTCTCCAAACATTAGAATTAGGAAAATTAGGATTTGCCAACGGGTTTCTTAAATCAACCGGTAAAGTTGTGTTTGGATTAAAATAATCAAAACGAATTCCCGCATTGATAATCATAATATCGTATTCCATCTTGTCTTGAATGTATGCTGAAAACTCGTACGGCCTGCGCGTGTATGCCTGATTGTATTTTGTATTGGGATCAGAGTAACCGAGAGTAAATATCGGCGCTCCTGTAGAATCTATCTGTCCATCTGTCAAATTTCTAATTGTTTTCCAACTGCTGTAAAGTTCATGCAGTTTTAGTTCAGTCCCTATTTTTACTTTGTGCTCTTTGCTAACTTGTGATTCGATAGAAAACTGCGCGATGTTGGTATAAGTATATCTGCTATATCTATCGGTCTCGTTACCGCCCTGATTGAATGTATAACCTGAGTATGGCGTACCCTGATTCGGGTCTACATAACGGGGATCATATTCATTTGCGTATAAATATCCCCAGTACTTATAAAGATTGGATGAAAGTTTTAACGAGATAAAAGTACTTTGGCTTGGGAGATAAGAGATTTGAAGATTGTTTACGTTATTTGTTCTATAATGATTTTTGATAGCATCGGGTGTCCACTTGTAAGCATGGCTGTAATATTTATTCCAGTTGTCATCCCACGAAAAACTGTAGCTAAATTTCCAATTCGATAGTCCATAAGTAAGCTTTCCCATGAACGACTTTTTTGTGTAGGGGTTCATCGGTACCCAGGCGCTGTCGCCCGTGGCTGTATCTATCCAATAATTTTGATTTTGAGAATTAGGAAAAACCGGTCTGTTATCATAGGTATTATAAATTCTTCTGCCGTATTCATAACCGTCGTCTTTATAATATCTACCAGACATAAAAAATGTAAGATTATCTAAAATTTTTGTTGGTCCGCCTAATGTGGCTTGAACATCCATAGATCCGAGCGGATTGAATGTATTCATATGCTGAAAAATATCAGTATGAGAAGTGTAGTAATTGGCAAGATAAGCAGAAACATTTCCTTCGTATTTACTGCCGCCGTCTTTAGTAACAATGTTTACTATGCCAGACATCGCTTGTCCGTATTCGGCATTAAAAGTTCCGCTGATAACTTCCATCTCGCGAACAGAACTATTTTCAACTCCTACTGAGAAGTCGCCGTTATACACGTCTGTTACCGAAACGCCATCTACCAAATAAGAAACTTCGTCTGACCTTCCTCCTCGAAAGTGTCCGTTAACGACGCCGGCTTGCAGATTAATTACCTGACTTAAATTTTCCACGGGCATTAATTTTAATTGTTCCGAAGAGACAATTGCCGAAGAAGAAGTTAAGTCTTTGGTAATCATGGGCTGTTTGGCTTGGATTACAACTTCGCTCATACTAACAGTTGTAGGAGTTAATTTTTCATCCAGTCGAGTGGTTAAATCGATTCTAACAATAACATTTTCGATGGTTAATTTATGATACCCTACCGCAGATACAACTACAGTATAAGTTCCAGGTGTTATGTTGTTGATGTAAAAGTAACCGTCAACATCCGCCGATGCACCGAATCCTGTTCCTTTCAACATGACAGTTGCGCCAATTACGGCGTCTTTGGTTTCCGAATCCAATATTTTGCCTGCTAGTTTACCGGTTGTACCCGCAAATGAAACTGACCAAGTCGTCATCAGTAAAACAACAATCGAAAATGATATTGCTCTAAAAAATCTGCTCAACTTTCTACCGTTCGGTTTTGGGGTTGTGCACATAATCTATTCCTTGAAAAATTAGATATTAAAAAAACGGGGCACATCAGAATGATGTGCCCCAGAATTGCTACTTAACTAACATCATCTTCTTAACACTTACGAAAGAACCGCTTTCAATTCTGTAGAAGTAAACGCCTGAAGCCAACTTACTTGCATCAAAACGCACAGAATAGTTACCCGGTTGTTGTTCTTGATTTACTAAATCGGAAACTACACGACCCAACACGTCATAAATTTTAAGACTTACGTTTCCAACTTTGCTGATGGAATATTTTATTTGTGTTGTCGGGTTGAATGGATTCGGATAGTTTTGGCTAAGTGTATAAGTGAACGGTAAAGCTTCTTCCTTCACGTCTGTAACATCCGTATTTCCAAGCCATGTGTACATCCATTTGGTTGGGTTCCACCAGCCGTCGTCGTTATTGAATGGAGACCAGCTGATCTGACCTTCGCGGTTACTACCCAAGTCTGTGGAATTCTTTCCGTCGTTATCACCTAGAACGATATCAAAAGGAATCTTCATACCATCTATGAGAGTTCCAATTGTGTCTTTAGTCGCTGTTGCACTTTTTCTCCAGTTAGCAAGATGGTCTAAAGATACTCTTGCCTCAACTGTGTAACCGGTTGGGAACTTTTCTTGCCAGTAATAATCCGGTCCCGGCAGCAACAATGAATCTTTTTCTGATGTCCAGTGGTCTGATCTGGCTCTTACTTTATTGAATCTTAGATGGTAATCAGGGTTTGTTCCTCTCTTGTAAGCAGTATGCTGACTTGCCTGCTGATTATACAAACCTAACTCAACTTCGCATGCGTCAAGAGCCCAGTTCATACCGGTGCTCATGTATCTGTCGTCGTCGGCATAAACTATATCGTCAGTAACATCATATGCTACGTAGAGGTAATTATTATCCAACGCTACATAAACATCGGTAGAAAGATCTGCATCGTTATCAACTTTGAAATTATTCATGATATGAGCAGATCCATTTGAAGGATATAATTTGAATGGTGTGATACCAGCAGCTTTCCATTCTGAAAGATCGCCGTCTGCTTTAAAGTTTACTGTGCCGTGGTGAATAGTTGGAATTCCTTTTGCAGTATTCGTTGTTCCGGCAGTAGAAGCTACGGCGCCGATATTGCCTGCTTTGTCAATGGCGTTAACGGCATAATAATAAGTTACGTCCTTATCGGTCAAAGGAGTTCTAATCAAGTGTTCATAAACTTGTACTCCTCTGGCTATTCCTCCTGCAACTTGCTCAACGCCTTTAGCATTTACATCTGTAATTGGAGATTTGCTGGCGTAAACATAATATTTTTCCGTTCCTTCGTTAGAAACATCGCTCCAAGAAATCAAGTTAGAGTAATTTCCCTTAACTACTGAAACGTTTGCCGGAGCTGCAGGCGCAACTATATCGTACACTTGGTAACCGGAATTTTGCATCATTCCAAAAAGTAAAGTACCGGTCAGCTTCTCACCTTTAGGACCTGCATCGGGACCAACGCCAACAGCAAGAACTTCGATTCGAATTTTGTTAACCTTTTCTTGGTTAAATGTTTCGTTGCCTTTAGCACCATTCGGATTTAAACCAAATGCACCTACAGGCGGGTATTGATCTCCGTTAGTACTGTAAGTCGTTTGCTTGAGCGGCAGTCTGTACCGTGTCCAATCCGAAGTTGTGGTTAGATTGATGGGGACTTTAGTAATCCATTGTTCGCCATCATCCTCAAAAAGAAATATTCTGACAATTGCCCTTGCGGGAACAGAAGTTGCGCACGCAGTTTTATTCTTTAAAAAGATTGTTAATGCAGTTCTCTCAACAAATTTATCTGGAGGTGTTACTGGTAAATCGAACGCAACAAATCCGCCCCAATCCTGAGAAGCATTACATGTATAATCGAATTGGAGAGAGCCCGTTGTTCCTTCAACAACATCAGTGGAATTATCTGTTAAAGTAACAGAACCCTTATCTGTTGCACCTGCCCAGCCCATATCATCAATACCAAATTGCGAAGCCATGCCCTGGAAAGAAATAAATGGCGGTGTATAATGATCGCCGGTAATTGAAAATCCATCTAGTAAAATTGTACCGGAAGCGGTTGGTGTATTTGTTGCTGATCCGCCACCTTGAGGAACGTAGACAACAGCCCATTCAAAACCGTTTACATGGTCCCAAGCCATTTCTCTATCGCCGTCTTGTGTTTGGTAAGCCCAAGAAATGCTTTTATCTGTACCCATTGTAAAATCTACTGTTGCTTGTTTCCATTGACCTGATGCATCTGTGAAATCTACAGGGACTTCACGAAATACACGGTTCTCAGCACCGTTAAGTATATCGCAAATTTTGAATTCCATCACAACCGCACCGGGTGTTGTCGTAACGACCGGGTTTACTACTTTATACCAAAAAGTTAAATGGGTACCGGTTGAAAGATCGAAAACCTGATCATTAGGAAGAGGTTTGATTGATGTACGTACGATGTAGCCGCCCCAACCGTCTCCTGCACCGACCCTGTAATCAAGTTGGACGCAACCTGCGCCCTCTTTTTGGCCGGTAGTTACATCTGTAACATCCCATTTTGCTGTCGCATCGCCTTGGTTGTTGTAAAGATTTGCCATATCCCAAAAACCGTCAGCTACTGAATGGTCCATATTCTGGAATACATACGTTTGGGCCTTCGTAGTACCTGCGACGAGAAGAATAGTTAGAAGAACTAAAAGTTTCTTCATAGTGTTGCCTCCTTTATTTAGTTAAATGACGTAAATGTGTTACTAAAGTGCATCGAACTACAATTTCCTTATATGAATATGTACCACAAACCCAGAGTTAATAATAGTATGGCGAAAGAAAGTATTGCCTGAACTCTGACCTTGGGTAACTTCATTATGCTTTTCTCGCCAAGTATTTTATTTCCTGTAAAGAGAGAAACTTCTCGATCCGAATTAATTTTGCTTCCATAACCGAATAAATAACTAAGACTCAATAATAAAACAGATGTGCCTATGAAAAGAAAAATTGTGAAGTGCAGATAATTGATTTTTGTAAAAGCTAACAACACCGGGTTGGAGATCATACCGGCATTAGCCGCAAATTCCAAAAAGAAACGAGAAAC
The DNA here is from genome assembly GCA_021786655.1 of Bacteroidota bacterium. Lineage (GTDB taxonomy): Bacteria > Bacteroidota > Ignavibacteria > Ignavibacteriales > Melioribacteraceae > Fen-1258. Next base: position 191 of record JAJYMU010000187.1, on the reverse strand, counting down.
TCCAACTGCTTCGCCAATAAGAAATGAAACGAAAACACTTTTTGCATTTATTTTCTTTAGAGTGAAACCAAGAAGAAAAACTGCGCTGATAGGCGCGCTAATGAATGCTTGGGTGCTTTGTAAAAAAATGTAAATGGTGGAGTTCATAATTTTGATAAAAGGAACAATTAGGATAACAACAAAGATGGTAA
>JAJYMU010000286.1 GCA_021786655.1 Bacteroidota bacterium | reverse complement strand
AGCGGAATTTTCAATTTTACATCTTTAAGATTATTCCCTTTTGCGCCGATAAGCTCGATGAATTTACCATTGCCTTTTCTTCTTTCCGGTTTGAACTCAATCCGCTTTTTATTTTTTAGGTAGTCCAACGTTAGCGACTGCTCACCGTTTTTTGAATTTACTATTCCTTCGGTATCACCGTGAATGCAGACTTCGCCGCCGTGTTCGCCGGCGCGCGGTCCAAGATCAACGATGTAATCTGAGCTCTCTATTGTCTCACGGTCATGTTCAACAACTATCACTGTGTTCCCGAGGTCGCGAAGATCTTTGAGCGAGTTAATCAATTTTATGTTATCCGCTTGATGAAGCCCGATGCTCGGTTCATCTAAAACATAAAGTACACCCGCTAATTGTGAACCGATCTGCGTCGCCAATCTGATTCGTTGTGACTCTCCTCCGGAAAGTGTTCTCGCGGAACGATCAAGAGTTAGATAATCCAAACCGACGTTCAGCAGAAATTCCAATCGCGAGTTAATTTCTTTTAGAATTTGGCGAGCAATAATTGCCTCGCGCGGTTTTAATTTGAGCGCAGAGAAAAAAGTTTTCGCTTTTTCGATTGAAAGCGACGTAGTACTTGCAATGTTCAAATCATTTATTGTTACCGAAAGTGATTCCTTCTTTAACCTTCCTCCGTTGCAAGTGGAACACTTTAACGTATTCATGAACGATTCGGCCCATTCACGGATTTTGTTGGAAGAAGTATTGTCGTAATAATGCTTGATGTAATTAATCAACCCGTTGAACTTGTGCATGTATGTGACGGTTTTACCGCCGCTGTAAGTGTAAGTAAACGGAATTTTTTCTTTCGTCCCATTCATTAAAACATCAAGCTGTTCTTTAGAAAGATTTTTTAAAGGAGTGTCGTAGTTAAAATTAAATTTTTGTGATATGACTTCAAGCTGATTGAAAAACCAAACACTGCGCGGCTTGCCAATCGGTGCCAGTCCTTCTTCGTTAATCGATTTTTCCCAATCCGGAATAATCAGATTTATATCCAATTCTTTCTTCTCACCAAGTCCATCGCAATCCGGACAAGAACCGTACGGCGAATTGAATGAAAATGAATTCGGCGCAAGTTCGGGAAAACCGATTCCGCAATGAGCACACGCAAAGTTGCGGCTGTAGTTGTAGTCTTCGCCTCCATCGTTCACCATTATGTTGCCGTTTCCGTAATTCAGCGCAACTTCAATCGATTCGGTAATTCTGTGCCGCGCTTTTTCATTTACCTTTATCCGGTCAACAACTATTTCAATATCATGAGTTTTGTACCGGTCAGCTTTCAGAGATTCTGTTAGTTCGGTAATTTCGCCATCGATGCGGACGCGTACAAATCCATCCGCTAAAATTTCTTGAAAGAGTTCGCGGTAATGTCCTTTTCGTCCTCTCACGACAGGCGCTAAAATCATTATTCTTTTTTCGGGAAACTTTTCAATGATAGAATCAATAATTTGATCCGTCGATTGTTTTTCAACCGGTCTTCCGCAATTGTAACAATGAACCGTTCCAACGCGCGCGTACAGCAGTCTTAAGTAATCATATATTTCCGTGACAGTACCGACAGTAGAACGTGGATTTCCGTGAGTAGATTTTTGTTCAATTGAAATTGCCGGACTTAAACCTTCTATAAGATCGACGTCCGGTTTTTCAAGAACACCGAGGAATTGGCGCGCGTACGCGGAGAGTGATTCGATATATCGGCGCTGTCCTTCGGCATAAATCGTATCGAATGCTAACGACGATTTTCCGCTTCCGGACAAACCGGTTATCACAACAAACGAGTCACGCGGAATTTCGAGATCAATATTCTTTAGATTGTGTTCGCGCGCGCCTTTTATTATTATTTTATTTGTAGATTCCATTTAGATAAATTTCTGCAGTTCGAAAGGTTATTCTAAGAATTGCGTGAGCTAAAATCAATTTTTATTGATATAAAAAATTATGCTGAAACTTCCTTCTACTATCAAAACACTTGAATCTGAGTCCGAGTTCAGATTAAAAGAGAAAGGTTCAACATTTCTTTCGATCTCTAAACCGGTTGAAAAAGAAGCGGAAGCCAATACTTTTCTAAACTCAATTCGAAAAAAATATTATGATGCAACTCATCATTGTTATTCATATAAATTTGTTGACGGACAATTCAAATATTCCGATGACGGCGAACCGAACGGAACCGCCGGAATCCGAATTTACAATGCGCAAAACCATTTCGAGTTAACTAACCTTGTTACAGTCGTCGTAAGATATTTTGGAGGCACAAAGCTTGGCGTTGGTCCGTTGGGTAAAGCTTATTACGAAGCGTCAATCCAAAACTTAAATTTGTCGTCAATAATCGAAAAACAATTGTATCAGCACACCGAAATAAGTTACCGGTTTGATCAATCCAAAACGGTTCATCATATTATCTCCAAGTATTCAGCTTTGATTCGCAATTCGTTATATGAGCCCGCGCCAAAGATAGAATGTCTCGTTCCTATCGATCATGTAAAAAAAATTAACGGAGAAAAAGACTCGCTTCTTCAAACCGGAATTCATATCGATTTGAAAGAGAGTTTCGAATACATCAAAAAGTAAGTTTTTGTTACTTAACCGTAGAATTAATATTGACAAAACATTCCGATTTACTTATTTTTATTTAAGGATAAGAAGCTCCCGTAAGTCTTTGATGATACATTAACCAAAATAAATCTTTGAGGTCTTAAATGATTTATACCAAAACCGGTGAATACGCAATAAGAGCGATACTCTTCTTGGCACGCCAATCCAAAGATAGCTTGATCATGTCTTCTGAAATTGCAAAGAGCGAAGACATACCGGCACACTATTTAGCAAAAATTTTACAACGAATGGCTAAATACGGATACGTGGATTCATTCAAAGGTAGGGGTGGCGGATTCAAAATAACAGAACTCGCAAAGAAGAGTTCGATTCTGGAAATTGTTGAACGTGTCGAGGGTCCGGTTATTAATTTGAAATGTGTCACCGGATTGAAGGAATGTTCAGATGAAAATCCTTGTCCCCTTCATGAAGAGTGGGCAGATTTGAGAAATAGAATTTATAATCTTATTTCAAGTAAGTCGGTTCAAGAAGTTGCAGAAAAATATTCGGAGACGTTAAAAAGAGTAAAATAAATAATTACGGTTCAGTTTCATGGAGCTTGGAAGAATTCTTTCAAGCTCTTTTTGTTTTAAAGGCGTTTACTTTTTAAATCGTTGAAGTAAAGTTTAAGATAGCTCAAATCCGCACAAAGAAGATTCAGGTTGGAAAGCGACTGCTGCGAAAGTTGAAAATATTTTTCAGCAAAAACCGATTGTATAAACTCCGAATCCGACGAGATCAGGTCCCTCAGCAAATTCTTAATCTTTTCAATGGCTTGAGTGTATTCCTCAACAGCTTTTATAAAATATTCCTCATCAACAGTACTGTTTTTCTTTTGAACAACATTTAGAAGTCCGGCAGAAAACTTTGCATTGAAAGAAATCTCTTCCAGAAGCGGCATTTTGTTTTTGGAAGCCGCAAGGTCAATCAGCCGTTCCAAGTCATCGCGGAAATTTACCCTACCTCCGGAAAGTTTATCAACTGCATTCAATATTTCCGATGTCTTAACCAATGTTAGATTTTAATGCCGATGCCGATACCGTCGCCAATCGGCATAATAGCGGACGTAATTGCCGTACTGTTTAGAAATGTGGTGTTGAATCCGCGGATTATTCTTGTAGAATTCTGATATTCTGTTGGGACTGACTTTGCTGCGGCATAACCTTTCCATAAGAGGTTATCGACAAAAATGACGCCGCCTTTTTTTAGAATCATTAACGAAAGCAGAAATAGTTTTTCATAATCTTGTTTATCGGCGTCAAGAAAAATAAAGTCGTAAACTTTATCTAACCGCGGCATAACTTTCAGCGCATCGCCTTCAATAATGTTAATTACAGATCCGAGTTTCGCTCTCTTAATAAAACCTTTTGCCAATTTGATATTGGGTTTACTTTTTTCAATTGTATCCAGCGATGCATTCTTGCGCAGCCGTCTTGCTATTCTTATTGATGAGTAACCGATTGCCGCTCCAATCTCCAATACATCTTTCGGTTTTTTGGTTGAGATCATTTGTTCCAAGAACTCGGAAGATTTCCAATCAAGTATTGGAACTTTATTAGCGGCAGCAAAGTCTTCCATTTCTAAGATCAACGGGTCTTCCGGCAATCTCAGATTTCTTAAGTATTCAATTTGTTCCGCGTGGATAATGTTTGGCATGCCAACTTTTCCTATTTCAGAAGAATCATTTTCTTAGTCAAAATATTCCCTTGAATCTTCAAGACGTAAAAATATGGGCCGCTTGCAACAACTTGCCCGTTATCGTTTCGCCCATCCCAAAGCAAAGAATTTCTACCAGAAATTGCTTGTCCATTAAAAAGCGTTCGTACAGACTGGCCAAGCGAATTGTAAATTCTGACGTCTGCTTGCGAATTAACCGGCGAGTAAAATTCAATTCGAGTGCCAAGATTAAACGGATTCGGATAATTTTGAACCAGAGAATAATCGGTTGGTATTTGTTCTACAATTGTCTTTGTCGGATCGTAGCTAATTAATAGATCACCGTAGGTGAAACCATAAGCCCCAACAGACGGTTCTCTAACGATTGCACTGCTGTTGGTTTGGTACTGAAAATAAAACTTAACCGAATCTCCGCTTGTCGCAAGTGGAAGACTATAATTATATCTTAATTTGCCGTCATAATTCATAGAGACTGACTGTACTAAGCTGTTTCCTATTTTGTATTTCAAAACCACCGTTTGAGAGTTAACGCCATTTGAGTTAATAAATATTTTGTTCAGATTAAAAATGTTGCTGTTAGAACTGAGATTCGGATAAGCAATAACTCTCTTAGCAGATATTAATCCCCAGCCTCTATCATTGTTTGGATTGTCAGAATTGTCTCCACACTCAATAAAAGTTTTTCTTATTTGAACGTTTGTTAAATGCGGGTAAACAGATTTCAGCAAAGCACCTACTCCCGCAGCAATTGGTGTTGCAAACGATGTTCCGCTTCCTGTGCTGTAAATCGTAGTTCCAGCCCAAGCACTCACGTCGGAAATTCCCATAGCACAAACTTCCGGTTTAATTCTTCCATCGGAAGTTGGGCCGCGGCTGCTGAACGAAGCTAAGAGATTATATCTATCAACCGCACCAACTGTTATCATATTCGGCGCGTCGCCGGGTGAAACTACATAATGCCAAGCATTATTACCTTCGTTTCCAGCAGCGGAGAAAGTTGTAACTCCTCTTTCAAATGCAAGATTTGCAGCTTTAGCAACAATTGTAGTTTGTCCATTCATGTCGGCATAAGTATATGACGTCTGCCCCGGATCAAACTCGCTGTAACCAAGCGAACTGCTTGTAATATCAACGCCTAAACCTTCCATCCATTCCAAAGCAGCGGCGTAGTTATCTTCTTCCACGTGAGTTTCGGTCGGTACATATTCTGTTTTAGCTAAAATGTAGTTAGCGTTGAACGCGGGTCCGATCAAATAGCCTGGAGCGAATCCGCCGATAATAGAAAGTACCGACGTGCCATGGCTGTCTTGATTGCCGCTGTCGCCGGCTTGGTTTGCTGTTACTGAATCATGTTGAACAAAATCATATTCTTTCAAAATCTTTATTTGGTTGAAAGCCGGATGTGTCTTCCAACGAAATCCCGTATCAAGCAAACCGATTGTAACTCCGGCGCCGGTAATCCCGAGATCATGCACAGTTGGAATATCCGATAAAGCATTTTCAGTTAATGATGGACCATAATTCAATTTGTACGAAGTATTTTCCACTTGAACGGGCGGTTGAGGAATAAACGGCGCACTGTATTCTTCACGATTCTCTTTTAGGAACTTGACCGGCTCAATCTTCTTCACAAAAGGTAAATTCTTAATTCGATTTAGCTGCGCATCGGAAAGATACGAGGTAACCGCGTTGAACCATTTCAAACTGTTTTCAATTTTAATGCCGAGACTTTTTATTTGATTCACATAATTATCATTTAGCGGAATGTCTTCGTACGTGATGTAGTTATCCCCCATCACAGCTTTTCTTCGTTCAATAGCTCTCGGTGAAAGTTCTGCTTCAGCAAGTTGGTAAAGTGATGAAGTCTTTTCAAGTTTGGTTGAAGGCGAAACGCCTTTATCTTTGAAGTAGATAAAATATTTTGTCTGAGCATTCAAGGTTGACAAAAAAATCAGTCCGATCAAAAAAGAAAACAAATATTTCATCGTTCACCTTTCGCTTTTGGTAAGAATAAGATACTGAAGTTCAGACCGAAATCTCAATGGACTAATTTTGCAATTCTGCCCAGTCTAACCGAGCCGAGAAGATTGAAAAAATCCGAAAATGGAATGCTGGGATCCCACGACCAATAGATCAAGAATGCTTCTCCGGAAATTTTATCGCGCGGAACAAAACCCCAGAATCTGCTATCGGCGCTGTCGTCGCGGTTATCACCCATCATGAAGTAATAATCTTTTGTGAGCGTGTAAGATTTTACCGGCTTGCCGTCAATCATAACTTGATTGCCTTCAACGGTAACAGCCAACCTTCCCAATTCCCGATCGATGATTATGCGCCACTTTTCAACGTTGTCCGTTGTTAGATTAATCACTTGACCTTTTTTCGGGACAACTATCGGTCCGTAATTATCTTCGTTGAATTCACTTCCCTTTGGAAAGATGCGCGGATTAGGAATGCCTTTCGGTGTGCAATAATTATTTATGTATTGAATGTGTGTCGGACGATGCGCTTCCTTCCCATTCACAAAAACTACTTTGTCAACAATTTCTATCGTATCTCCCGGAACGCCGATACAACGCTTCACGTAGTTTGTGATCTCCGCAGCGTTCAAATCGTCTCTGTCGCCAGGATATTCGAACACCACAATATCGCCTCGATGCGGCTCATGAATTGCCGGAAGTTGAAAATAAGGAAGCGCAATATCTGTAAAGGGAATACTTCTTGGCGACGAGGAACCATAGATAAATTTATTCACAAAGAGGAAATCACCAACCTTAATTGTGCTTTCCATCGAGCCGGTTGGTACGCGGGACGTTTCAATAAAAAATGTTTTGATTAGGAATGCAGCAACAGCTGTAAACAATAAATTTTTCCAGAACTCAATAAACTTTTGCTTCTGAGTTTTAACAACCGGTTTCTTTGTTTCTTTTTTTTCTTCATTAATAGATGATGCCATCACACCTTCTCAAAATTTTTTTAATTTCTATTTAATTTCTTACTCTTGCTCGTGCTCTTGATCTTGCTCATTCGTCAATTTGTAACACAGCTAAAAACGCTTCTTGTGGAATTTCAACGTTGCCCACTTGCTTCATCCGTTTCTTACCTTCTTTCTGCTTCTCCAATAATTTCCGTTTACGCGTGATATCACCGCCGTAACATTTTGCCAAAACATTTTTCCTCAGTGCTTTCACGTTCGTTCTCGAAATTACTTTTGCGCCGATTGCAGCTTGTATCGCAATTTCAAACATCTGGCGCGGGATCAAATCCTTCAGCTTGGAACAAATCTTCAATCCCCAGCTGTAAGATTTTTTTTCATGTACAATAATTGAAAGAGCATCAACCTTTTCACTGTTAAGCATGATATCGATCTTCACCAGGTCCGATTGCCGGTAACCGATAAATTCGTAATCGAACGAAGCATAACCGCGTGAAATAGATTTCAGTTTGTCATAAAAATCAAAAATTATTTCTGAAAGAGGAAACTCAAACTGAATATCGGCACGTGTCGGATCGATGTAAGTTGTGTTCTTATATACACCCCTTTTTTCAATCGCAAGCTGCATTAAGTTCCCGACATACTCACTTGGTGTAACAATCTGCGCTTTAACAAACGGCTCTTCAACGCGCTCAATATCTCCTTGAGGCGGCATTTCCGCCGGGTTATCTACAATAACCTTTTCACCGTTGCGCTTGAAGACCCAGTACTCAACGTTCGGTAAAGTTGTTACGATGGATTGATTAAACTCCCGTTCCAACCGCTCCTGAACAATTTCCATGTGAAGCATTCCGAGGAAGCCGCATCGGAATCCGAATCCTAAAGCTGCAGAAGTTTCTGGAGAATAACTTACCGACGAATCGTTGAGCCGGTATTTTTCAAGAGCTTCGCGCAAATTTTCGTAATCATCGGAATCAGTTGGATACAATCCGCTGAAAACCATCGGCTTAATTTCTTTGTAACCGGGCAACCGGATTTCAGAACCGTTGCGAAGATGCGTAACCGTATCGCCCACTTTTGTATCGTGAACGTCCTTGATTCCCGGGATAAGGTAACCGACATTTCCGGCTTTCAGTTCGCTCGTTTTGATGCGACCTAACCTCAGTGTGCCGATTTCTTCAGCAAGATATTTTTTGTCGTTCGCAAAAAACTTGATCTCATCTTTTTCTTTGATTGTTCCGTTGAATACTCTGACGTACGCAACTGCGCCGCGGTACGAATCAAAAACGGAATCGAAGATCAAAGCTTGAAGCGGTGCGTTTTCATCACCTTTGGGAGCCGGAATTTTTTGAACGATCGTTTCCAACATTTGTTCGATCCCGATTCTCTGTTTGGCGCTGGCAAGAATTATATCTTCCTTTTTGCAGCCAATCAAATCAACAATTTGATTAGAGACAGTATCCACCATTGCGCTGGGGAGATCAATTTTATTTATAACCGGAATAATTTCCAAACCGGCATCGATTGCCATGTAAAGGTTGCTGATGGTTTGCGCTTCAACTCCTTGAGCGGCATCAACAATAAGAATTGCGCCTTCGCATGCGGCGAGTGAACGTGACACTTCATAAGAAAAGTCAACGTGTCCCGGCGTGTCGATCAGATTAAGTGTATAAATCTCGCCGTCCTTAGCCGGGTACTTCATCTGGATTGCGTGGGACTTAATAGTTATGCCGCGTTCGCGCTCCAAATCCAAACTATCGAGCAGTTGTTCTTTGGCTTCGCGCTTGGAAACTGTGTGGGTGAATTCCAGCAAACAGTCGGCGATGGTTGATTTGCCGTGATCTATGTGTGCAATTATGCAAAAATTTCGAATGTAGTTCATACTTTATGATTTTAGGTGCGAAAATATATGAAAATGACGAGGGTATTACAATTTACACATGTGAGAGATAGATAGAACGACGAACAAATTGATAATAAAAGAAAAAGATTCTAGTCGGTTTGTAAAAAAGTGGGACAGGATTGACCTGTCCCGACGCGTGAAATTATTTCACCAGCAGCATTTTCTTCGTAATGGAATTACTTCCGGTTGTAAGATTATAGAAATAAACACCGCTTGGTAAATTGGTTGCATTGAACTCAACCTCATGCTTACCCGCTTCGTAAATACCGTCTGCAAGAATTTGAATCTCTCTTCCAAGTACATCAAACACTTTTAGTTTGATTTGGCTCTTTTGCGGAAGTGAAAAACTAATCTTAGTAGTTGGATTAAATGGATTGGGATAGTTATCACCCAGCAAGAATTCTGTGGGTAATGCATTATCTGCAATTTTAATCTCATTGAAAGTTTTATTTAACGTTGCGGGTTCTTCTGATTCCATATCGTTAACATAATAAGTAGCATTACCGCTTGGTTTACTTTTAACTCTGAGGTAATAAATACCATCTTCAATATTGCTGCAATCAATCTTATACGACGTTTTATTATCCGTCAGCTTGCTTTGTTCATAATCCGATATATTGAACTACGCCTTTACCTTTTTGCCGTTTGTATTTACCAATTCTATAGAGTTAGCTACTTCATTACTTTTTGATTCCTTGTAGTCGGTGTTATCAAAAGCATAATACAGATTGCTAAGAACCAATTCACTTTTAGAGTTCAAAGGAAAACTCTCTGTAGACATTATATCATTCATAGTTTCGGGATCTTTGATTTTTAGAGAATCCACGAACGATTTGAACTTTATATTCT
>JAJYMU010000321.1 GCA_021786655.1 Bacteroidota bacterium | reverse complement strand
CTTTTGCTTGAAGCGAAGCAGCACGGTTTTTCCGATAGACAAATTGCAAACGTCATCGGCAAGGACGCGCACGATGTTTATATGCTTCGACAAAAATATGATATTCATCCTTTCATTCAGCACATAGATACGCTTGCCGCCGAGTATCCGGCAAAAACAAATTACTTATACTTGACTTATAACTGCTCTGCTCACGATTTCGAATTCAAACTGAAGAACAGCATAATCATTCTCGGTTCGGGTCCTTACCGAATTGGAAGTTCTGTGGAATTCGACTGGTGCTGCGTTAACACCGGTAAAACTTTGCGTGAGACCGGTTACAAAACCGTGATGATCAACTGCAACCCCGAAACGGTCAGCACCGATTATGATGAATCCGATGCGCTCTTCTTCGAAGAACTTACAACTGAAACGATTTGGGAAATTTATCATACGATAAGTGCAAAAGGCGTAGTTGTTTCGATGGGCGGACAGACGCCGAATAATCTTGCACTTAAACTTCATCACATCGGAATAAAAATTTTGGGTACGTCGCCGGACTCAATCGACATGGCTGAAAACAGAAGTAAGTTTTCCGCAATGCTCGATCAGCTTGAAATCGGTCAGCCTAAATGGAGTAAACTTTCTACGATTCAAGACGCGCTTCAGTTTGCAAACAAAGTCGGCTACCCAGTTCTTGTTAGACCATCTTATGTTTTAAGCGGCGCAGCAATGGCAATCGCTACAGATGACTTTGAGCTAACCGGTTTTCTCCAGAAAGCAGTTGATGTTTCGCCAGAGCATCCAGTTGTGATTTCTAAATTTCTTGTTAACGCAAAAGAACTTGAGTTCGATGCAGTTGCTCAGAACGGCGAGATTGTTTGTTCTGCAATTTCCGAACATGTTGAAAATGCGGGCGTGCATTCCGGCGATGCAACCTTGGTACTCCCGGCGCAGAGAACGTATCTTGAAACAATGCGTCAGATAAAACAATTCTCCGCAGACATTGCAAAGTCTCTCAACATTAACGGACCGTTCAACATTCAATTTCTGGCGAAGGACAATAAAGTAAAAGTGATCGAGTGCAACTTACGGGCATCCAGAAGTTTTCCGTTCGTCTCTAAAACTCTCAAGAAAAATTTTATTGAGATTGCAGCTAAAGTTATTATGGGACAGAAAGTTGAAAAGTCGGACGATCTCACTTTCAATTATGATTATGTAGGCGTTAAAGCGCCGGAGTTTTCGTTCACGCGCTTGGAAGGAGCCGATCCGACAACCGGTGTTGAAATGGCGTCCACAGGCGAGGTTGCTTGCCTTGGGCAAGATTTCGACGAGGCGTTTTTGAAAGCGCTCGCTTCCGTCGGTTACCGCTTCCCCATTAAATCAATTCTTATTTCTTCCGGAACAATAGAATCAAAATCTGAATTGCTTGAGCCGACAAAAAGTTTAACTAAACTAGGAATAAAATTTTACGCGACGCCGGGCACGGCAAAATTCATGGAGACAAACGCCATTCCGGTTGAAACGCTCGAATGGCCGCTGAACGGAAAATCTCCGAACGCCGCAGATTACATTAAGTCCGGTAAGATCGATCTAGTCATCAACATTCCTAAAAACTTTCAAGAAGAAGAACTCAATAACGATTATGTAATCCGCCGGACAGCCGTCGATTACAAAATTCCCCTCATTACAAACCGGCAGCTTGCAATGCGCTTGGCGGAAGCTTTAACAAATAGAAATCCGCTAAATCTCGACGTGAAAAGTTGGGACGAATATTAGCAGCCGATAAGCATAATTTAATCTTTTGATAAAAGATGAATATTGCTATCTTACTGAAGAAATAAAATTCTTTTCAAAAAAATGGGGGTCAAAATGATCGTTAAACCTAGTCTTCTTATTGTAGAAGATGATCTCGAAAACCAAAGATATCTTGGTATACTCTTGAGAAATTCTTATCAAGTTGAAGTTTGCGATTGCGCCAGTTCTTTCTACAAACAAATGGCGAACAAAAAATTCGACCTTATTCTGATGGACATCTCGTTAGTCGGTCCGAAAGACGGTCTGCAGTTAACGCGCGAACTTAAATCAAATCCAATATTCAAAACAATTCCCGTCGTTGCACTTTCCGCACACGCATTTCAAAAAGACAAAGACAATGCATATAAAGCCGGAATAGATTTATACTTAACAAAACCTATTCTAAAAAATCATCTGCTCGAAGCGCTGGAGAAAATTTTGCGGCAGAAGTTCGAAAGCAGCTGATAAATACTCGGAATTTGAATAAGAATTAATTGCGGCATGTAACTATTTGCAAATTGTTTTCGTCTAAAATATATACAACTTGGAGGATCTGATGTTTAGAAAAACCTTGCTGCTTTTAGCGTCGTTCATGCTGCTCGCAAATTATGCTTTGCTTGCTCAAGATGAAGATGATTCAACCGGCGGAAGATGGTACTCGTGGGGCGAACATGAGTGGTTCGATTGGCATTTTCACGGCAAACCTTTTGTAGAGGTGAACTACGGCTTTGGTACTCCGAAACACCAAAATATTACGAGTAAGTTTGCCAATGTCGGTTTGGCTGAAATCAAACTCGGGCACGTTTCGATGGACACTTATTACGAAGACAACATCATAGAGTTCGAGGAGAAATATGTATTTGCATCAAAAATCAGCACAGATCTAAAATCAAGCAATGTCAGTATTGATGAGATGAAATCCGTATTGGATCGTTTTGGATTTGCAAGCAGAAGCGGCTACGGATATAAGCTTGGTCAATTTGAAATTTTGCCGTATCACGCAACGGGATTCGCATGGTCAAGGCTTGTAATGAAAACATATCCGTCGCAATTTTATATGGTTGCGGTTCCACCTATAACTTACGATCAAGCTGTCACGGACACAGATATTTTAAATCTATTCCAGAGCACATTCAGATTCGGAACAGTTTGGGAAGGTGGAGTTCGGTGCGATGTATCAAATTTCTTTTCGTTGAACGCCGGCTACGAAGCAGCTATAATATTTCCGCGTCATTTATTCGGCTACCATCTTTTAAGTTTTGCAATTGAAGAAGGCGGACTTGGTTTGCTTGACCATTTTATCGATGAGGTTGGGGATTCTTCTCCTTATGCTGCGCCGGTTGTCAACTTTGTACTGAAGAACGGATTCTCGTACCTATTCTATTCATTAAAGAAAGATAAAATGAACTGGCCGTTTGATACGGCAGCACCGTTAACTTATGAAACATTTAAGTTTGGGGTTACTTTTACGTTTTAGAAAAATCTTCTTTTAATCCCCTTCTCAATTTTTTTTGCTGGGAAGGGGAATACTAAAACGAAAAGATGTGAGCTTGAAATGGTTTAAGTTCGATGTACAAACCGTGATGGTAAACTTCCTCGGCAGAACGCGTATAACTCTGATCATTCAATAAATCGGCAATCACAAATTCTTCGCTGTAGCCGCGCACGTCAAGTTTCAGTCGGCATGTTGAAACCGCATCGGAATAATTCACAACAACAATTCTTTTTTCTTCTTTGAAAGTCCACATCCACGCCAATAGATTCACAAACGATTTGTTGTTATTGTATGAAAATTCCGGGTTGAGCAAAGTCCACTTGCCCCTCTTAAAAATTTCATTCGAGGTAATGGAAAGCAGTTTGTCGTAAAAGTTTTTCATCCCGTTTAACGGAGGATCATCCGGTTCGCGACCAAGCTGAACCGGCACTTTGATTTTTTTACCTTCAAACTGTCCGTCATGATAAAAATGCATTCCTTGAACCGTACTGATTATTACCGCTGCAGCTTTTGATTTATCCTTTCCAAAAACTGTTGCAGCCCTTTCTTCATCATGATTTTCGATGAAGCGTACGGATTTTTTCTGATATTCCGTTTCCGCCGTTAGATGATCGTGAATGTCTTTTGCGTTTCCAAGTTTCAGTTTGTCCGTGAGACTCTTATCGTAAGTATAATCAAATCCAAGCCGCTGAAGTTTCCATTCGAGATCCCAATACGCTTCGGCAATGAAAACAAAATCGTTACGTTCTTTCTTAACGGCGGCAATCGCATCTTGCCAGAATTCCGTTTTAGGAAATTCGAATCCGTTGCCCAACAGAATTCCGCCCCATGTATTGTTGAAAACATTGTTCAAGGCAAGCATTGCCATATCGCAGCGGACCCCGTCGCAGACTTTCGTTAAATCAAGCAAGGTTTTAGTTAGAAAACTGCGGGCATCATTGCTGAAAAAATTCACTTGAGCTGTGTCTTGCCATGCGGGAAAGAATGGATCGCGTCCGTGAGCAAAATATTTATTAACATTCTTCTGCGGCTGATAAAATGTGTATGGATCTTTTTTAAACGTATCAATATCGACTTCAAGAAAAATATCCGGATTCAATTTTATCAATGAACTGTCCACGCTGAAATGATTCGGCACAAAGTCCAGAATAAGTTTGATGCCTTTTTTATTTAGCTGGGATTTGAGTTCAAGCAAACTTTTGAATGTGCCGATATTTGGATTGGGTTCATATTTGTCAACGGCATACGGCGAGCCGATTATGTCTTCCCGTTTCCATCCTTTAAGCGCGCGGTCGTATGATTTTACCAGTCCTTCTTCAAAACAATATTTATCAATTACAGAGTCGCAAGTTTTCCAGATTCCCATCAGCCAAACATAGTCGAAACCTTTCTTAACAAAATCATCCCAATAATTATTTGGAATACTTTCGAGTGCGATCGGTTCGTTTGAATTAGCGAAGCGCTTAAGCCATAGGCGGGTATTGATTTCGTAAATGCTTGGATTAAAACTCATGTTACTCCGAACCGGTATTATTTTTCACAAACAACGCTTTCTTTTTTTCAAGAAGTTCTTTATTACGATTCATCATCTCCATATGAAGACGTTCATCTTTCGATTGTTCCATCATCCGGTTGTTCTCTTTAATTTCTCTATCGATTTCAAACAGTTGAAACGTTTTCACGGTCTCGACAGCATGTTCAAACGAATCCTTTTCTATTTTACCGTTGTATGACAGCTCGTCCCACTTTTTACTGATCGTCTCGTCGGCTAATGTCAGGTCAAGAATAAAAGAACGAGTTTCTTCCTCGTCTATTTTATCTATTAAATATGCAGGAGAAATTTTGTCTTCCTTTAATCCTTCCTCTACAATCTCCGCAAGTTTTCTATACTTATGATTATAAAAATTCTCGACGCTTATCTTTTCCAAAATATACCTTACAATTTCTTCCTCGCCGCAGTATAACAACCGCAGCAATTCCTTTTCGTAAGGGCTTTCTGCCGCCGGTTTAACGGCAAGCGTAAGTTCATTTGAAACCGATTGCGGAGCCCGCTGATCGGGACGGAAACCGCCGGAGCTTTGTTTCTGCTGCTGCAAAACCGTGTTTAATTCCGATTCAATCAATTTTTCGCGAAGACTAAATTTTTTGGCAATCGTCTTCATCAGCAGATTGCGCTTAAGTTCGTCGTTTACCAATGCAAGCGTTTTAACAAGCTCGCGTATTGCCTTTGTCATTTCAGCGGGATCTTCGAACAAACCTTGCTCTTCAAATTGTGCCGTTTGGTATTCCAAAAAGTTTTTTGCCGAAGAAACCAATTCGTCAAACTCGTCTTTTCCGTGTTTGATAATGTACGAATCGGGGTCTTCACCTTTCGGAAGCGTGATGACTTTAACTTCAAAGTCTTGCTTGAGCAATATTTCTATACTTCTAAGAGAAGCTTTCTGCCCGGCGGGATCGGCATCGAAAAGAATTATAATATTTTTTGTGAAGCGCGAAAGCAGCTGTACTTGTTCATCGGTTAACGATGTGCCGGAAGATGCCACAACGTTTTTCACGCCGGCTTGGTAGAGCGAAATCAAATCCAAGTAACCTTCAACCAAAATTGCCCGGTCAATTTTTCTTATCTCATCTTTCGAGTGATACAACCCGTAGAGCGATCTGCGTTTCGAATAAACGGGCGATTCCGGCGAGTTGAGATATTTTGCCGTGTTCTCTTGGTTGGTTAGAATTCTTCCGCCGAATGCAATTACTCTTCCGTTGGGAGAGAAAATCGGAAAAATTATTCTTCCCCTATACTTATCGTAATACTCGCCTTTGTCGTTCAGATCGATTAAACCAAGTAGTTTGGTTTTCGCGAGATCAATTTTGTTTTCTTTTGCATGAACAAGAAAATTATCCCATCCGTAAGGTGCGTACCCGATACCAAAAATTTTTTGAGTCTGCGGTTTGATGTATCGGTTTTTTAAATACTCTCTCGCTTCCTCTCCAGATGCGCTTTTCAAAAGATTGTCTGAAAAATAGCGGGCGGCTAAAACGTTAATTTCATAAAGTTCTTCAAGTTCACTTTGCTGCTGATCGACTGGACTGCTGTCGTAATCGATTTTGATGCCGAGATGTTCGGCAATTTCTTCAACGGCTTCAACAAATGAAATGTTTTTGAACTCCATCAAGAACTTAAATGCATTGCCGCCGGCTCCGCAACCGAAACAGTGATAAATTTGTTTGTCTTCGCTTACTGTGAACGATGGTGTCTTCTCTTGATGGAACGGGCACAGCCCAACGAAATTCTTTCCGCGTTTCCGCAAATGAACGTGACCGGAAATTATATCAACAATATCCGCGGCGTTTCTAATTTCTTCTATTTTTTGTTCGGGTATTCTCATAAACGACGAGTTTTGCCTTCGGGGAAAACTTTCACAACTGAAATTAGAGATTTTATACATCAATCAAAACTTTGATCTTTGATGAACAGTCGGCTCGGATTGCCGGACTGAGATTATATTCGTATTTTCATTACCAGAATTACGATAAGTGAAAATTACTTGATCAGAAAAAGCGTTCTATTGATCCTTCCGTCTCAAAACTTCAACGAAGAAGAATATCTTATAGTTTTGAATGCACTCGAAACAGCGGGCATAAAAGTTTTTATTGCTTCCGACGCCAACTCTCTCTGTACCGGTTCAAACGGATTGAAAGTTAAGAACGATATTCAGTTTTATAATATTCATGAAAGCAATTTCGGCGGAGTAATTTTTATCGGCGGAAGCGGGACACGGAACTACTGGAACAACAGCTTACTTCAATCGACAGCTCAAAAATTTTCTAGAAGTAAGAAACCGATTGGCGCAATCTGCAGCGCTCCGGTGCTCTTAGCAAAAGCTGGGATAATTTCCGAATGCGCTACTTGTTACCCGGATGATAAACTTGAATTGGAACGGCAGGGCGTTCAATACAAAAACGAACCGGTAGTTACTAAGAAAAATATCATTACCGCTCAAGACCCAAGCTCTGCACCGGAATTTGTAAAGTCTTTTCTTTATGAATTGGCAAAATCTAATTAGAACTTCTCAACTTTCCCTTTTGTTTTCATTAGCGTATGAATGAATCCGCAAAAAAATATTGCAACAGCTTAACCAAATATTCCAGATATAAAACCAGAGAAGTTCTTATCGGCGATGTCCCGGTGGGCGGAGACAATCCGATACGAATTCAATCCATGACAACCACCGACACAATGAATACAATTGCAACGGTGGAACAATCTATTCGAATGATTAATGCCGGGTGCGAATACATTAGAATAACCGCGCCGAGCATTAACGAAGCGCAAAATCTTCAGAACATAAAAAATGAATTGAGGAAACGCGGCTACAATGCGCCGTTGATTGCGGACATTCACTTCACACCCAATGCCGCCGAAGTTGCCGCAAGAATTGTTGAAAAGGTTCGCGTCAATCCTGGCAATTATGTTGATAAGAAAAAATTTCAGACGCTTGAATACACCGACGCTGAATACAGCGCCGAGATTGATCGAATCCGGGAAAGATTTTCTCCGCTCGTAAAAGTTTGCAAAGAGTACGGTACCGCGATGCGCATCGGGACAAACCACGGTTCATTGTCGGATCGAATCATGAGCCGTTACGGCGACACACCATACGGCATGGTTGAATCTGCATTGGAGTTTGTCCGCATCTGCGGAGAAATGAACTACCACGAAATTGTTCTTTCGATGAAAGCGAGCAATCCGCAAGTGATGATTCAAGCTTACCGGCTTTTGATCAGCAAGATGGATGAGGAAGGAATGAACTATCCGCTTCATCTTGGAGTTACCGAAGCTGGCGACGGTGAAGACGGAAGAATAAAATCCTCAGTTGGAATTGGAACACTACTCGAAGACGGAATCGGCGATACAATTCGCGTTTCGCTAACTGAGGAGCCGGAGTTTGAAGCACCGGTAGCAATTTCATTGGCGAACCGTTACAAAAATAGAACCGGTCACAAAGAAATTGTATCGATAAACCAACCGCCGTACGACCCGTTCAACTATTCGCGAAGAGAAACACTTGAGATTGCCGGTATCGGGGGAACAACAGTTCCTAAAATCATTATCGACTTCAGAGGCAACGAAAAAAAAGATCATTCCGTGTTTTCTCACATCGGTTATTTTTATGATGCTCAAACTGATAAGTGGAATATGAATGATCAGGCGGCAGACATTATTTATCTCGGAAAAAATGATTTGGGATTTGCGGCGCCGAACAGTCTGAAAATAATTTACGATTCTGAAAAGTGGCTGTCCTTAAAGAATAAAACGGGCGGTTTCCCATTGTTTGATTCGGCTAATCAATTCAACGCTGCGATCGAAAAATCATTCGTCATGAATTTCGTACAGATCAATCTTCATGATTTATTTTCCGGCACATTCGATGCAATCAAAAATAATTCAACTTGTGTGTTAGTACTCACGACTACCAACGCTCATGGAATGGCGGAACAGCGTCGCGCTTTTTTTGAATTGTTGAATCGCAACGTTCACAATCCGGTAATTATAAAAAGAATTTATGAAAATTTATCCGACGACGAACTGCGGCTTTATTCGTCAACAGATATCGGTGCGCTGTTGATAGACGGTTTTAGCGATGGTGTTTGGATCAGCGGAACGAATCCTTCAAAAAGAAATTTTGAAAACGCTTTCATCAACCGCACCTCATTCGGCATTTTGCAGGCAACCAGAACGCGAATATCGAAAACCGAATACATTGCATGCCCATCATGCGGCAGAACTCTTTTTGATCTTGTTGGAGTGACGAATAAAATCCGAAGCAGAACCGAACATTTGAAAGGTGTTAAGATTGCAATTATGGGCTGCATAGTTAACGGACCCGGTGAAATGGCGGACGCCGATTACGGCTATGTGGGTTCCGGGCCCGGCAAAATAACACTGTATCGCAGCAAAGAAGTGGTAAGACGCAGCGTAAATTCGGCAAATGCAGTGGACGAACTCATCGAATTAATTAAGGAGGATGGAAACTGGCTTGAACCTTTGAAAATTTGATTTTGAAGGTAATTGAATATGAGCACCGATTATAATATATTTGGCATGCCGATATGAGAAAATTTTTAATTAATCGTACAAGAAAAAAGAAAATCGAATTCAGTAGCAGTAGTTTCTGAATATAAAATGCACTCCAAAATTCCAGGAGTGCTTTTTTTTTATTATGAGTGTAGGAGAACTGATTAAATATCTTGATGGCTGGGCGCCGCCTGGAGCTGCTTGGGAGAAGGACAATGTTGGACTTCAAACCGGCTCAAGGGGACTAAAAGTAAAGAACATTATGCTCTGCCTTGAGCTCGATGAAGAAGTCTTAAAAGAGTCCATCAGAAAAAACTGCAATTTCATTTTTACGCACCACCCATTAATTTTCAACCCCATCAAAAAATTAGACACCGACAAAGATTCCAAAGCAAAACTCATCGTGCAAGCAATTAAAAACAATATCACGGTTTATTCCGCACATACAAATCTTGATTTCGCAAAGGACGGCGTTTCGTTCGAGTTGGCAAAAGTGTTAAAACTAAAAAACATTCGCTTCCTCGAACAACAAGAGAGCAACCAATTTAAGGTTGTCGCTTTTGTTCCAAAAAAGAGTTTAGATAAAGTTGCCGAAGCGGTATTCTCTGCCGGCGGCGGAATTATAGGCGAATATGAAAATTGCAGTTTTAGATTAGAGGGCGTAGGAACTTTTAAAGGCTCGGAGAAATCTAATCCCGTAATAGGTAAAAGGGAAAAGTTGGAATCTGTGGATGAAATCCGGTTCGAATTTATTGTTGATGAATGGAAACTGAACGACGCGCTCACATCGCTTAGAAATGCACATCCTTATGAAGAACCGGCTTACGATGTTTATCCTTTGAAAAACAAAAACGTTAATTACGGTTACGGAACCATCGGCGAACTTGAAAATCCGATGAGCGAAAACAATTTCTTAACTCACGTCGCGAAGTCAACCAAAGCTGCAAATCTTAAATACTGCGCAGGTATAGGAAAGCCGATTAAAAAAGTTGCCGTTTGCGGCGGTGCCGGCAGT
>JAJYMU010000377.1 GCA_021786655.1 Bacteroidota bacterium | reverse complement strand
ATGAAACAAGCCGTTGATGAAGCTTTGAAAATTTTTGATGAAGTAACAAATTATTTGAAACCCGGCGTAACGGAAAAACAAGTCGCAAATTTTGTTTTGGATTTGTGTGCAAAGAAAGGTCTCGAACCTTCATGGGAAAGAGAATTTTGCCCGTCGGTTTTCTCCGGTCCGGATACAGCCGGCGCGCATGCGGGTCCGACAGATCGAGCGGTTGAAGCCGGTCACGTAGTTAACATGGACTTCGGCGTAAAAGTGAACGGCTACTGTTCGGATCTTCAGCGCACATGGTACATTTTAAAACCGCACGAAGACAAAGCCCCCGCAGAAGTGCAAAGAGGTTTTGATGTTATTGTTGAATCGATTTCCCGTTCTGCAAAAGAATTGAAGCCGGGCAAGAAAGGTTGGGAGATCGATGAGATTGCGCGCAATTATATTCAAATACAAGGTTACGAAGAATTTCCGCACGGACTCGGTCATCAAGTGGGAAGACTTGTTCATGACGGCGGCGCTTTACTCGGTCCTAAATGGGAACGTTACGGAAATCTTCCCATGCTTGATGTTGAAGAAGGTAATGTATTTACAATCGAGCCGAGGTTAACAATTCCGAATCATGGGATTGCAACTATTGAAGAAGAAGTTATTGTAACAAAAGACGGATGTGAATTTATTTCCCCGCGCCAGAAAGAAATTTATTTGGTAAGATGATTTTGCGTCGTTCCGTAGGGGCTTGATTTATCAAGCCCCTATTTAATTTTGAACCGACTTGTCTTTCTCAATCGCCCATCGCAGCGGATTCAATTGAATATACTTTCTAATTCGGTATAAGTCTTCTTCATTCCTGATGATGTGTTCGTAATAATTTCTCTGCCAACCAAACGATGTGAATCCACTGTCTCTAAGATGTTTTGTTGTTCTTGCCTTAAAAAATCGTACTATCTTTCCAAGCGTAACCGACTTGTCTTTCATCATTATCCAATCGTGTTGAGTGGGGGTTTGATCAATCAAACCCCTACGTGAGTTAATAATAATTATTCCATGGATATGATTCGGCATAACAACAAATTCGTCGAGTTCAACATTTGTAAATTGCTTCGTCATATAATTCCAGTTTTCTTCGGCAATTCTTCCGTAAGAATTCAAGGTCATTCTGTTTTTAATAACTTCCCCAAAAACAAAATGGAAATTATGCGTGCAAATAGTTACGTAATACCAATTTCCGCTCGAATAATCGAATTCTTTTAATCGAATCGACTTTCTTTGTCGATGTTGCTCTTCCCCGCCCAGCATGTTTTCTCCTCTTCAATGCAAGTATAACAAAGTTAATTTGAAATCAACCTCGACTTACGGCAGCCTCAAAAATCTGTACCCAACACCTTTCACGTTCACTTTCAACTTTCCGCTTTCAACTTTCAACTTTTCAGAACTTATCAAATCAACTGCTGATTTAACTTTGTAAACGTCTGGTAAATTCAACTCAACATTTTCGTTATTTTTATTTTTATTCAACACAACTAAAACTCTCTCGTTCATGTCTGAACGAATAAACGCATAGATGTTTGTGTCCGCATCAAGCGTGAGAAAATCTCCGTGCCGCAGCGCAGAATTTTCTTTTCTAATTTTTACGATCTCGCGAACGTCAGTCAGCATTTTTCTTTCGTACGGACTCAGCTCATTTCCGAAACGCATCATTCTTCTGTTATCCGGGTCCGATGCGCCGGTCATTCCAAATTCGCTTCCGTAATAAATTACCGGCAGTCCAGGAATTGCATTCATGTATGCGTAATAAAGTTTTGCTTTATCATAGTTCGCGGGGTTGTGAACTTCCGGCGGATTGTTCCATCCTTCTTCAGTTGCGCTCCATTGACTTAACTGCAAATCTCCGTCGGCAAATGCCATAAATCTGTTTTTATCATGGCTATCCATGATGTTGCCCATCAAATTATTTTCGCCGTAAACTAAAAACGATTTTTTAATTTCAGCGTCGAGCGTCTTGAAGGAAATTTTCTTATCGAGAAATGCCGGAAGCGCCGTATCGTAAAGATTAAAATTGAACTGCGCCGAAAGCTGTCCGTTGTTCACGTACGAATTAATCAGGTCGTAACTGCCGAAAGTTTCGCCGATCTGATAAACTTTTTTATGCTGCGGGATTTCAATTTCCTTTTTGATTTTGCGTTCCAGTTCGCGCCAGAATTTATTCGTGATATGTTTTACCGCATCCTGTCGGAATCCATCGGCGCCGGTTGTTTCAAGCCACCACACTGCATTCGAAGTCATCGTATCAATCACTTCCTGCGAGCCGATGTAGTTAAACTTAGGCAGATACGGTTCGAACCAAGTTGTTAATCTTTGTTCATCCCATAAACGAAGGTTCAATCTTCCATCCGGTAGTTTCAAACTGCCGAACCAATCCGGATGCTCTTTGAAATACGGGTGAAGTTCGTGAACATGGTTGGCAACAAAATCGAGTAAGACTTTTATGCGATGCTTGTGTGCAGTGGCAATTAATTCTTTCAACTTGTCCATCGTGCCGAATTGATCTTCAACTCTCGTTGACGAGATAGGCCAGTAACCGTGATAACCAGAATACCATCTGTGAGGCGGAACAGATTCTTGGTAAGCTTGATCGGGATTATCGTTAACCGGCGAAATCCACAAAGTGTTAATATTAAGCGAGTCGAAGTAGCCTTCGTTAAGTCTGTTAATAATGCCTTGAAAATCGCCGCCCATGTAATTCGCTTTAGCGAAAAGTGAATCGTGAACGATCGGCTTGTTGATTGATTTATCTCCGTCGCTGAACCGGTCGATCATCAGCGAATAAATAATCGCATCATGCCAGTCATTGCCCGTTATTCCGTTTTCGGGAACACCGTCAACAAGGTAAACGTATTGGATGTTTGTCGCTCTCCCCTTTTTAGAAACAGCAACACGCAGTAAATTTCTTCCATTCAATTCCGATTTTGGAAATGAGAGCTCAATCCGGTTACCGGTGATTTTTAAATTCTTCGCCGAAATTTTTGAGTTGTTCAGAAGAGCAATTACGTTTGATGGAGAGATTTTATTTCCGTCTTTCCCGCCTAGACTCGGCGAGGCTGGTTCATTTTCGTAGATAAAAGTGAATTCCGATTCGTCGGAAGAAATTTCTTTCCCGCCGACGTACAAAAACAACTTCCCGAGTTTCGGCGCTGGCACATTGAACAAAGAATTAAAGTCACCCATTCCGTTCGGTTTTTTATCCGGATTGTTAGGATCGACAATTTCTTCACCGTCGCCCCAAAATTTGTATTCGTATCTGCCCGGCTCGAGCGGAACTTCAACTTCGTAAACGCCGGTTCCTTTTACTTCCTTCATCGGCAAATTACCACGGTCCCAACCGTTAAAACTTCCAAACAGAGTGATCTTGTTATATTTTTTAGCCGGTTTAAAAGTGAATTTGAATTTCTGTTGTATGCGCGATGTCACTGGTATTGAATATGTGTATTTGCCAAGCGAGAAATCGACAAGCGTCATCCCGGAGAAATTCATATCCGGTTTGAAATAAATTTTGCCGGAAGGTTTATCATAATTCACCGAGACATTATTGTTCGGTGAAAACTTTACGTTGTAATTTTCAGAATAAAACATATCGCTAATCAGCATCGAATCCGGAATTCCGGCGGTTAGATTAACTGGTTTTATTATATCGCGAATTTTTTCTTGCGCTTGAACGGAAACGGTGATCAGCAGAAAAAGAAAAAATGTTTTTGCAAATTTATGCATGTTGTTCTCCGGTGGAATTTTCTGGTGCTAAGATAAAAAAATCTGGGGGTATAAGAGAATTGAAAAAGAAATGCTAGAGACGATGGGTCTGGGCAAGGTATTTTTCCAGTCCGTTCAAACATGTTATGTAATGAACGTTGGAAAAACTTGATAGACATTCAGAACGTCCTTCGGCAAGCGCTTGACCGCCGACAATTATTTCCTGATCGGGAAATTCTTCTTTGATGAGTTGGATTAAATTCATCAGCCTGGTAATGTTCATGTAGAAGCTGCTTGATATGCCGACAACGTCGGGCATTTTTTCTCTAATCAATTTCATTATTTCCGAAGGTGAAATATTTGCACCGACAAATAAAGTGTTCCAGCCGAGCGCTTCAAGAAACCCCGTAACCATCCGCGCCCCCAGCTCATGGTATTCTTTATCGAGGCATGTTACCAATGCTAATTTCTTATCGGTTCGGTCTCTTAGACTGCTTACCGCAACATATTCGATAAGTCCTTCAATAATTTTTGTTGCAACATGTTCGTTGCCGATAGAACATCGTTCCTTTTCCCACATCTGCCCAATGCGATACATCGATCGTTGAAACAAATTGAGATAAACTTCCTTAACAGAAACGTTTTGCTCTATTAAATTATCGACTATTTGTATGCACTGCTTTTTATCACCATCAAGAAGGGAATTGAGAAAATGCAGATAGGCCGCTTCCGAAATCATTTACTTTGGCTGCTTTCTTTTAACCAAGATTATAAACGATAACTGAAGGAAAAAAATTCCAATTCACTCAAGATTTTTTATGTAGGAATCGACCAGCAGAGAGATCCTATAGCCGGTGTAGGCAAACACGGGTGCGGTAATAACATCAATTGTGTAATGAACATGCTGAACAAGCACGCACGCGGCAACCAAAAATGTGGCGATAAGATAAATCCTTTTTAATGTTTTGTTGGGACTTATCAGAAAGAAGAGAAACATCATTGAGGTATGACCGGAAAAGAAAAGATCGCGCAGCAGCGTTGAGCCTCCGCCGAAAAACTCAACTACCGGATCTCTGAGCGGAATTATTGCCGCCGGCGCGTTGAGCGGAAGAAAATAAATGGTTGCCAATCTGAATAACGCTATTACTGTGTAAGACTGAAACGCCAGGAGAAGTTTTTCCGGATAAAAACTCAATGACGTGACGGCAATGATTAATCCCAAATAAATCAATCCGAATGTTAGCCACGTTACCTTGATTGGTGAAAACAGATCCAGAAACGGATCATCCATGGAAAAACCGGGGCGTGTTTCATTGTACGGAAGAAATTTTGCGAGCGAAAAAAGAGCAACTGCCAGAAAAAAGAAAGTGAGACCGACGCGAACACGAAAGTTTTTGTCCGACAGATGTTCCCGCCAAGTTTTTTTAAGCTCGACCGCTCTTCCCAACAAACCCTCTGCATCTTCAAAAAAGTGCCGACAAAATAATCAGTGATCGGGAAAAAGTAAAACTAAAATTTGCCGCGGGACGTTCTGCTCGCGTCGCCAAAATTGACTCGTGAATTGCCGCTTAAATCACTTTAACTTGCCGGAAAGCCTGAAAAAGAATTTTGCCATCCTATGAAAAAAATCGGCATCCTTGATATGCATCATCGGGCAACCGGCTGTGATTGCAGTAATTCCGTTAGCGTTGCAAAAATCTTCGGCTTCTTTGGAGTAACTTCCATCGCCAAAAGATCGGTGAAACCAAACCAGATTGATTCCCACCTCAGAACATTCGCGAACAACTTGGAGAGAATTTTGGGGATTGGTTGTAACCAGAACCGCTTCGGCTTTTTGCGGCGTGCTTTTCAAATTTGGATAACACTTGTCGCCTTCAACAACTTCTGCGGAAGGATTGATTGGATAAACCGTGTAACCGGCGCTTTTAATTTTTTTGTAAATCGCGTTTCCAACTTCCATTTGTGGATTTCTTGAAACGCCGGCAACAGCAATAATTTTCTTGGAGAGAAAAGCTTCTACTTTTTGTTGATAGTTCATTGTCGCCTGTTAAATTTATTTTCAAAGACCTACGCATTCAAATTCATCAACGCTTCTTTTATTAAGTCTTCTATCGAAATGTTTGGAGACTTATCGGTAACCGATCTAACCGCGCGCTCGGCAATTTTTTGATTATAACCAAGATTCACAAGCGCGGCAATGGCATCGCCTCTTACAGTTGAAACTCCAAATGTAACCGTCTCACCCGTCTCGGAAACGGAATCGATTCTATCGCGCAGCTCGATCATCAGCCGTTCTGCGGTTTTTCTTCCGATGCCGGGAATTGAAATTAACCGCGAGACGTTTCCGGCTTTCAGCGCGTCTTTCAAATCATCAATTTGAATACCGGATAAAATTGATTGTGCTGATTTCGGTCCGATACCGCTGACTCCGATCAGAAGTTCGAACACTTCTTTTTCGGCAACAGAGAAGAATCCGTAAAGGTCCATTGCGTCTTCGCGAACACTGAGATGTGTGAACAAAGAAACTTCGGTCTTGTCGGAAAGTTTTTCAAATGTATTGATGGAAATATTGACGAGATAACCGACTCCGCCGACATCAAGCAGAAGCTTGGTTGGTTTTTTAGAAATTATTTTACCGTGGAGATAGCCGATCATACGAGAGCTAGTAATTAGTATTTAGCATTAATAAGTTGCCGCAAAATTTAGAATGTAAATTCACTTTGTGCAAACTAAACTTTGCGGCTTCCAAAGGCAAGATTGAGTTTAGAAACGGAAAGCAATGCCGAGTCTCAAATTTCCCAATCCCAGGTTCCATCCGTTTGAGCTGATGTCATAATGATACTCGGACTTCTGTGGAGATAAACTTTGGTTAGTTTTGCTGGTGTTCTTTTGTTCACTCCAACCATAACCTGCTGTTATCCCGTACTCACCTATTAACGAAATATTTTTTGTAATAAGGCATTCCACTCCGGTAGAACCGCCAATTCCAATGTTTAATGAATATCGTAAACTTACAGTTTCATTTGAAGTTTGTTGTCCATCCCGCCATATTTGATTAGACGTACCGCTCGAAAAAGTTCTGTCTAAAGAAATAAATGGACCGGCACCAATGAAAATTTTAATATTCTTTTCATTTAACGGATAGCTGAGATACTGAACCGTTAAGCTTAACATCTGATAGTTATGATCGTCTGTTGCTGTAGACGAACTTGAACTACCGGAATTACCCCACGAAGATGAATTACTCCCGTCGTTATTTGTTTTTCCTACAGAGAAACCAAAATCCAGTTTGTAACGAAGTGCCGAAGAATTTGATAGTGAATTCAGATAAGAAAGCGAGTAGCCGTTAACCAGATGAAATTGAACTTGTGATTTGTAACCAACAGAATCTGATTGAGCATAAAACAATGACGTAAACGAAAACAAAATTGTAACGATAGAAACAAATAATTTTGAAGAGCCCATGGAGCCCCCTTAATAAGTGAGAGAATTATTGATTTGGTTGATTCAAAACTCGAACATCTGCGGCAAGTTTGCAAGGGAAAAATTATTCTCCGATTACTCTTCCCGGATTTTCTTCAATAAACTCTTTCCAGTTCCTGCTTCGCTTTGAAAAGGAATTCAGTTTAAATGCATGGCAGATTGCGACAGCCAGCGCATCGCTTTCGTCAAATTTCATTTTCGTTTTCCGGATTGCAAGTAGTTTCTTGATCATGAATTGAACCTGCTCTTTTGTTGAAGCACCGTTGCCCACAACTGCTTTTTTAACTTCGCGCGGAGAATATTCTTTTGAGGAAATACCGTTATGTGCTGCCACCAACATGGATACACCCCGTGCGTAACCGATTTTCAATGCTGACTGAACGTTCTTTCCGTAAAATGCTGTTTCAAGCGCAAACTCATCCGGCTTAAATTGCTTAATCAGTTTATTCAATTCGGAATAGATAAGTTCTAAACGTGGAGCCATTTCTTTTGTGGTGGGAATTTTTATAACGCCGGCAGCAACGTGTTTCAATTCGTTCTTTTCAAAATCGATAATCCCGTAACCGGTAAAAATCGTTCCGGGATCCACACCAATTATTCTCATTTATTTTGCTCTGGCATCATTCAACAAAATCGGCGTTGGTAAAAACGTTCTGAACGTCATCGGATTCTTCAATTCCCTCGATGAGTTTCATTACCTTCTCAGCTTCTTCCCCCTTAACCTGAATAAGATTTTTAGCAACCCATTGAAGAGACGCGTTATCAACTGTAAGCTTTTTATCGACGAGAGTTTTTCTTACCGATTCAAAATTCTCCAGCGAGGTTGTCACCTCAAAGAATTCTTCTTCAGTAGCCAGATCATCCGCGCCTGTTTCAAGAATAATTTCCATCATTTCATCTTCGGATTTGTTTTCGCGTTTCACCGTTATCATTCCTTTCCGTTCAAACATCCACGCGACCGATCCAGTTTCTCCCAAGTTCCCGCCGTTTTTACCGAATAAGTGACGAACTTCTGCAACCGTTCTATTCTTGTTATCGGTTGCAACTTCAATCAGAACGGCAATACCGCCCGGTCCGTATCCTTCATAAGTTAATTCCGTTATCTGTGAACCTTCGAGCTCGCCGGTTGCTTTTTTAATCGCGCGTTCAATATTATCTGCCGGCATGTTTGCGGCTTTTGCATTATCAATTGCCAAACGAAGTCTTGGATTTCCTTCTGGATCGCCGCCTGCTTGACGGGCGGCAATGGTAATTTCTCTAATCAGTCTTGTAAAAATTTTTCCGCGCTTTGCATCAAGAGCGCCTTTCTTTCTTCTAATCGTAGCCCATTTAGAATGTCCCGACATAAAAATTCTCCCTATAAGTTTCCGGTTTAATTGCTTTTTATTTGAAGATCTCTAAGCCGAAGTTGTGGATACGTCTTTCCGTCTTTTTGCACACTTTCGATTGTGTACACAATATCAACCAAATTTTTTTCTTTATCAATATCGGTTATATAGGCGCCGAGATTAAAACCGATTGCATCAAATATTTTTTCGTTTCCGTTTTGTCTGAAACTTGTTACAAGATGATTTGTGCCAACAAGTCTCGGTGGATTGACTATCGCAACATTTTCGCTCAGGAACAGCGGGCGCATATTACCGGGACCAAACGGTGCAAATTGATCGAGCACGCGAATAAACTTAGGCGAAATTTCCGACAGCGATATTTTTGCATCAATATGAATTTCGGGATGAATGTCCGATTGTTTCATATTTTGTTTCAGTATCACGTTCAATCTCTCACGGAATTTTTCGATGTTTTCAATTTCGATAGCAAGTCCCGCTGCGGCTTCGTGTCCGCCGAATTGCAGAAGCAAATCGTCACAACCCTGAAGCGCTTCGTAAATATTAAATCCGGAAACACTTCTTGCAGATCCTTTCGCAACGCCGTCAATAGTAGTTAACATTACAGCCGGTTTGTGAAATCTTTCCACAAGACGCGACGCAACAATTCCAATTACGCCTGGGTGCCAATTATCATCATGTAAAACAATTCCAAGATCGGTATCAATATTCACATGTAATTCAACCAACTGCATTGCGTGCGAAAAAGTCATTTCGTCAATCTTGCGGCGCTCTATATTTTCGCCCTCAAGAACTTGAGCCAGTTCTGTTGCTCTTTGCGGATCATCGGTTGTAAAAAGTTCTACGGCACGGTTTGCATCGCCCAATCTTCCGACGGCATTAACGCGCGGCGCGATAGTAAAAACAATTTGTCCCGCAGTCAAATTTCCCGTTTCCATTCTTGCGCATTTCATTAACGCCGCAATTCCCGGTCGCGGATTTGTATTGATAAGTTCCAGACCTTCCCTAACAAGAACTCTGTTCTCGTCAACCAAAGGAACTATATCCGCAGCACCGGCAAGCGCAACAAGATCCAAATATTTAAATGGTAATTCTTTTTTACCGATTCGCTCTCCAACTGCGCGTGCTAATTTGAACGCAACACCGGCGCCGGAAAGATGTTTGAACGGATACGTATCGCCCGGTTTGATCGGATCCAAAACGGCATACGCATTTGGTATTTTGTCTTTCGGCTGGTGATGATCGCAAATGATGGTATCAATATTCAAGGAATTTGCGTGATCAATTTCATCGACCGCTGTAATTCCGCAATCGACGGTTATTATCAGATTCGTTCCCTGCTCTTTCAGATAGTCAACGCTTTGAATCGACATTCCGTAACCTTCGGTTAATCTATTCGGAATGTAGGTCTGAACATTTGCGCCGAGTTCTTTTAGAAATAAATACATCAGCGCCGCAGAGCAAGTTCCGTCAACGTCGTAATCTCCGTAAACGCAAATTTTTTCGTTGCTCGTGAGCGCATGTATAACACGCTGCGTTGCTTCATGCATTCCGTTCATCAGAAACGGATCATAAAGAGTTTCCAACGTAGGACGGAAATATGCTTTCGCTTCGAAGAAATTTGTTACGCGGCGTTGAATAAGAAGGCTTGCCAATACATTTGATATGTTAAGACTATCAGCCAGAGAGAGAACGGATTTTTCATCTTCTTGCTCTTTTAACTTCCACAGCTTTTTTAGCATGCTCTCTTCTTGAGAAGAGCACATGATGATTCATGTCTATAAGCCGAATTCTGTTTCCCGAAAAAAATCGGGACGGCAGTCATTTATCTCGTCGCAGCATTACTGCTACAATCAAGCGGTCTACCCGAAGGCGCTCAGGGCGAACAACCCTGTCCGAGGGAGAACCCTGCGGAAACCTTCTGCTTGACCTTGCACCAAGTGGGGTTTGCCCTGTCCCGACAAAGTCGGGATCTCTTTCGAGACCTCCGGAATTACTTCCGGAGCGGTAGGCTTTTACCCTGCCTTTTCACCTTTACCCGCCGAAGGTGGGTTTAGCCCGCCTTTGACAGGAAGTATTTTTTCTGTGGCACTTTCCGTGTACCGAAAAATTCAGCACCCCGGGAG